>NZ_JABMCW010000008.1:0-44475 GCF_013179705.1 Pseudomonas sp. CM25
GCCGGAAGACCTGTGTTATCAAGCCATTACCGTGGTTTGTTATGTATTGGGTGCAAGGGGTCGAGTGTTCGAATCACTCCGTCCCGACCAAATAACTCCAAAGAATCCAGTCACTTAGCGGTGACTGGATTTTTTTATGCATGTCCGCTTTTCTCTGCTTAACAATTTTGCCCCACTTTTTGCCCCACCGAATTTCAACTGCCGTTAGTCAATAATTCAGAAACGGTAGAGTCTCGGGCATTTGCATCCGCTCATGCGAAAATGGCGATTAGCCGAGAGGGAGGGCAGCTGGAAGGTTCGAATCCCTACGCTTCCGCCACTAATTCTCATTAAAGCCCTGATTTTCGGGGCTTTTTTGTGCCTGATCGTTTTTGGTCCCCCATCTGGTCCCCCATTTTTAGGTTGGCTTCCTCTGGTCTTTTACGGATAGTGGTGGACGTATTGGGTTCACTGGGGTGCCCGATCAAGTGGGATCCGCTGCTAAAAAGGACGGCTCACGGGCTTCGTTGCAGCTTCCTTCCAACCAGAGCAGGTAACACAAGAGCTGCAAATGCGCTGCAACTCAGGTGGCGTCGTCCAACGAACAGAACAATTCACTACCCAGTTGGTACCCATCACACGACAGTAAACCTGGGAGGTTTTGAGTTGCAGCAGGTAGGTTCGCCCGTTTCGGTCATGCTTTTAGCTCATGATGAAGTATTGCCATCAAATGCCGATGGTATTGTCTTGGGAGAGGTTACCGCTAAACCCCTCACTTTGGACGACTGGTTCAAGTACCAAAAGGGTGAGCCCCTGTTCGTAGAGATTAGAGGGCGGGTCGATGTGGGAAGCAACACCTCTAAGCCTGGCGTGCCCCCGGTAGGCATCTGGGTCAGTAGAAATCTGCAGATTGACCCTGCAATCAAAAATGAGAGCATTTGCTTAGTCGATGGTGGCTGGCTGCCGTTGATCTATTGCTTGACTGGCACCAACATTCTCGTAGACAAGAATGTTGTCGCCGAAATCAAGGCGAGGTTTGAGGGGGGCATGATCAAGCCAGGTGTAGCGTCGGGAAAGGACTTTCTCGATCTCCTGGTTCAGCAGCCTTGCAGCAGTTCGCTAAATCCCTTGCCTTACGGGCTTGAGGGCAATATCCAGGGCCTCCCGGATGTAGATCTCGTGCATCAACAGCTTCGGATCGCCCTAGCTGACCTTGCGGGTGCCATCCCAGATGTCAAGGTCTGGCCGACGTCCTATGATCGGGCGCAAACCCAAGCCACTCTTGACAGCTATCACTCGTACTTTTCTAAGGGCATGGAGTTCCTTCAAAAGGTCGGGCCATCCCTGATGGCGACAACCGGACGATCAAAGCGGCGTGCTGCCTGGCAAATGCTCATTCAGGCTGCGAGGGAAACTGGTATTTCACCTCAGCACATGAGCGTCGTCATGGCGCTTAGCGCGCTGACAGCTTCGCAGAACTTCAACCCTGCGAAGAAAGTACTGAAGCCGGCAATCGTCTACGGGGCGGCGCAGGCCTACAACGCCATGTGGGATGTTTTCCTGCTGTTTTTGCTGAGGGAGTTCCAACTCCACAGTCGTGTACATCGTTCTGCGTTGCTCACGCGTGACAAAAACCTTGCGATGCTTTGGATGGGAATGAAGATCCAAAAAGTGAGCACCGATCTCAGCGGGGGCTTCCAGGCTGTATTTGACGAGCGTTTGCTGAAGTGTGATGCCGACGAGGTGGCGTATTTGCAGATGCTGTTAGGCGCAGACAAAATCCATCTCGAACACCCGTTGAGCTGATCAGTCAAGATATCGATACGCTTTTTTGCCGTGCGCAGGATCTGAGCCCGGGGACAATATGTGTTGCCTCGGGCTCGGTTCTGAGGCATGCCAAATCGTGAAAAGCGCCCAGTTATTGGCGTCAACTTTGTTTTTTTTGTACACAAACAGTAACTGCTGAACGCTTTGAAGTGTGGCTAATTGGCATTAGGCGATTTAGTATTCCTGCGTAGCTTCAACCCGCCCAGCGAAATTCGAAACCGATTAGACGGTAATTGAGTCACTCACGCTGGCCACACTTCACCTAGACGTATGGACGCATCATGGCCCTACCTCGATTCCGCTTCACGCAGTGATCAGGGCGGTGAGGCGCTCCAAGCGCTTTCCAAATAGAGCGAAACGGACTTCAAAGCATGTGGCATGACAACGAAACAACTGTCGACTACCTCAATTTTGGCGTGGTCGCTGACGCCTGCGCGAGCCTCCTCCGGCAGAGCCACGGCGAGCCGATTTCGATAGGCGTTTCAGGTGGGTGGGGGGCAGGCAAATCATCTCTTGTGAAAATGATTGCGGCCCGGCTTGAGACTGAGGGTAGCCAGCAGCGTCAATTCGCTGGTGCGCAGCAGCTCGCGGAGCATCGGTATGTTGTAATCACGTTCAACCCATGGCTGTATCAGGACTTCGAAAGTGCACGAAGTGCCCTCCTGCAGATCGTAGGCGATCACGTGCTTGAGCTCGCCAAGGGTAATGCACCTCTGCAGAAGAAGGCCCTGGAGCTCTTAAAGCGCATCAACTTTTTGCGCCTCGTTCAAGTCGGTGGTGAAGCCGCAATCACGTTGACGACCGGAGTGCCCGTTGGGGCGGTTGGGAAAGCGATCGGAAAGGCGGCGAGCCTCTGGGATGCATTCACAGCAGAGGAAGATGCTCCGCAAGCGGAAGACGCAGTGGGCAAAGAGAAGGATGAAGAAGGATCGCCGGATTTAAAGCCTGCCGGCCTGTTAAACCCAGCCAAACCTCTCTCCCTGCCGAACGAAATTCATGCTTTCCGTCTCGCCCTTGAGAAGCTGCTGGAAGAGCTTGGCATCACTCTCGTAGTGTTCGTGGATGACTTGGATCGGTGTCTGCCGGAGACAGCAATTTCAACCCTCGAGTCGATCCGGTTACTGCTTTTCCTCAAGCGTACTGCCTTCGTGATCGCCGCAGACAATGACTTTATTCATGGCGCAGTCAAGAAGCATTTTGAAGGCACCGGGATCAAGAGTGATATCGCTACCAACTATTTCGATAAGCTGATCCAGGTGCCTCTCCACGTACCTCGCATTGGGGTAAACGAAGCCAAGGCATACTTGGTTCTGCTCTTGCTCGAGAAAGAGGCTAGAAGCGGTGGTTTTCCTCAAGAAAAATTTGATCTTGCCAAGGTGGAAATTCCTCAACGTCTTGCGAGAAGTTGGCTTGGAGAAACCATATCGTCTGCATTCCTGCACGAGCTGGTTGGATCGGATGGCCGCCTTCAGCAACTCATGGATCTGGCACAGGGGTTGGCCACTCTCATGTTCCAGTCGACCAGCATCAGCGCAAATCCACGACTGATGAAGCGCTTTTTGAACACGGTTTACCTGCGTGAGTCATTGGCGTTGCCCCAAGGTATCTCGTTGGATATCCCGGCTTTGGCCAAGTGGCATTTGCTGGAGCGTTATAAGGAGGAGTTGGCGGACACGTTGTCGTCGATGGTTAGCTCTGAAAATGATGGCAAGGTGCAGGAGCTGCTCCAGGCAGAGGAAGTGGCACGTGAGGGAGGTTCCCAATCCAAGCTATTCGCTGACGACCCGTTTGTTCTGGAGTGGTTGCAGTTGGCGCCCTCCCTGGGCGCAGCCGATCTGCGTCCGTTACTCCACCTCAGCAGAGATACCGCGACCCGCGACTTTGGGGACGACAACATGACTCCTGCTGCTCGTGAGCTGAGGGATGCGTTGAAAGCTGCTACCGCCTCAAATGAACATTTAACGAGAGCCATCGCCGCCGTCGATAGCGAGCAGGCTGAGCTTGCAATGGTGAAAGCCTGGCAGGCTAATACGCCCTCGCGGACATGGAGGTCTGCTAGCGAAATGGTCATTTTGATCGAGCCTTGCAAGGTTCATCCGGCACTCGGTAAGCGTGCAGCCGGACTCTTAGGGCTTGCGCCTGTTGAGTCCGTCGGTCCTGGACTCATTCCTGCACTTGCTGGTCAAGCTTGGGCCAAGGACGTCCTAAGGTCATGGGCAGAAGAAACCGGTATTCGTGAGATTACAAAGCGGGCCATCGAGTCGGCGTTAAGGAGTGATGCCTGATGGGTACCTCGACATCAAGCAGTGGTGGTAAGGCAGGCTCTCCATTCGACCCTGAATGGTTAGATCAAGGCGACTCAGCTGGCGATGGAGGTCCGGGAGACGGGGCTGGAGATGGTGCGCCAGATGGCGATGGTGAACAACCACAGGATGCACCAGACGATGGCCAGAACCCTGCCCAGGAACATGACCTAGCCCCTGACCGCAGGTTCATGCCGGCTCGATCCAAAATGGGTAAGTATCTTTCTGGTGGTGGTCGCGACGCGCTGCGTGGCGCGGCCAGCAGCATGATCAATAAAGGTATGGGTGGGGCAGGGCGCGCGACCAGCACGATGCGCGGGGTTGCTCAGGGCGCAGGACGTCTGGGATCGTTTCTTGAAGCAGTGCGAACCGGTACAGACCCGCAGGTCTTGGACTGGATTCAATGGATTCGAGGACTCAACCTTTCGGCCAATGACCTTGCGCTGGAAGTTATCAAAAAGGTCATGCCTGAGACAGGGAGCGTTGACGACGAATCTCTGAGAAACGCCGCCGTTGATGCATTGGGGCAGTTGTACGAGCAGGACCCCGACGTAGATATCCTCCAATTGAGTGATCAGCAGATCACTTCCGTCATTGGTTTTACGATCGCCAATGAGGTTTGCAACCGCATGGATCTTCAGTTGGGTCAAACCTACGAGAAGCTCAAGTATTCACCGGTTGAAATCCAAGAATTTCGCAACGACATAAAAGAATGGGTTCATGGAGAGGTGCAGCGAATCATGGAAGGTCTAGTAGGGCGCAGAGTTGATCCGCAAACGCTCGCCCAAGCAGTGCTTCAAACCGCGCTGGAGGTATTCGCTGAATGATCAAGGTCATTTGCACCAGCGTCGACCGCCTTCCAGCAGAGCTCGGAGAAGGTGAGCGCGCCTTTACCTATTTCAAAAGTGCGAAACGTGAGGGTGTTGGCACCATCGCGAAGAGCTGGCACGGCTCGCTGAAACGGAAGGGGTTTCGCCCAAGTGCAGAGACCTGGGATTTCGTCCAGTTCTGTCTGGCTGTATGCGCTACTGATCTCTGTGCGCTTAGAGGCACAAGTGCTGATGGTTGGACGAGGACGATCGAGCTGAGTGTAGGGCTGTTTGATCCTATGCGCTGGGGGCCTTGGAAGACTGAGCTTGAGCAATTGCTGAAGGTACTGACAGGTGATTACTGGACGCTAATTTTTACCGACGCAGGCCTGCCTCCTCCTCAAGGTCGCTTTGTCGGCAAGGAGCAGGATTGTGTCTCCCTGCTGTCTGGTGGTCTCGACAGTCTCATTGGCGGCTTGGATCTTGTTGCTCAAGGGCGACGCCCACTTTTCGTTTCCCAGCTGGCTCATGAGGACTCCCAGCGTCAGCGAGATTACGCACACCTCTTGGGCGGTGCCGGCGCTCACTATCAGTGGAGCCACGGCATCAGTTTCAAAGGGCCGCGCGAGCCTTCGACCCGGGGGCGATCGTTGGCATTTTATGCTTTCGCAGTTCTTGCTGCTTCCCGGCTGGATAATGTGCGCCCGACAGTGTTCATCCCGGAGAACGGCTTCATCTGTGTTAACCCTCCGTTGGTACCGGGCAGAGTGTCGAGTCTTAGTACTCGTACGACGCATCCGTTCTTCATAAGTCAGCTGCAGCGCGTCTTGGACGGTGTTGGGGTTTCCGTTCAGCTGGAGTTACCTTATCAGTACAAGACCAAAGGGCAGATGATGAACGAATGTTTGGATCAGCCACGGCTACTCCAACTTGCCTCTGATAGCACCAGTTGTGGTCGATTCCGCACCTATAATCGAACGCACTGCGGAAGGTGTGTCCCATGTATGATCAGGCGAGCCGCCTTCACGGCTTGGACTGGCGGCGCTGATGAAACTGAGTACGTTCACCCGAACTTAAAAACCAGTGAAAAATCAAATGGGCCTGACGACCCTATGGCTGTGGCTTTGGCGGTGCTCACGGCAAAAGAGAAGGGAGTCGATAGATTTCTGGGTGCCTCGTTGGCGTTTGCTTCTGTTCCTGAACGACGTCAGTATCGCGCGGTACTTAGCAACGGCATTCAGGAGCTGGAGGCCCTTCTGACCGGAGACGGATTGCTTTGATGGATTTCCACTGTCATCTCGACCTTTACCCCAACGCCCGTGATGTGTGCGCGCAGGCGGTGAAAAAAAACGAGTTCACTTGGCTGGTTACCACCAGCCCCCGGGCTTACACGGCTACCAGTCGAGTTTTAGGTGGGCATGAGAACCTGTTAATCACACCTGGGTTACATCCAGAGTTAGTGCATGAACGGTATGGCGAACTCGAGAGTCTGCTTGAGCAAATCAAGCATGCAGGCGCCGTCGGAGAGGTCGGTTTGGACGGCTCGAAGCGCTTCCAACGAAGCTATGACTTTCAACTCAAGGTGTTCAATGCCGTTGTCTCCCAATGTGCGAAATTGGGCGGTCGAGTGTTGAGCATCCATTCGCGGCAGGCTGTTAGAGATGTGTTGTCCATCCTTGATGGCCACCCAGGATACGGAATAGCCGTACTTCACTGGTTTACCGGCACTGCCTCAGAGCTTAAGACAGCCTCCGATATGGGATGCTGGTTCAGCATTGGTCCGGCAGCTTTCAACTCCGCATCTGGGAAAGCATTAGCCAAAAAACTGCCTCGACATCGTGTAGTGCCCGAAAGTGACGGGCCATTTGCACAAGTGAATGGCGAAACCGTCATGCCTTGGAGCTCAAGGCAAACGGCTGTGTTGCTGGCAGATGCTTGGGCGCTGCCAGTGGATGAAGTAATCCTCAGCCTCGAGGTCAACTCCCATCGGCTCATTGGATTGATCCGTGCTGCTGGTTAACTCTCTTGATGGCCTCGCAACTTCAGCAAGTGAGGCAGTCCTTCTCTGAGATTATGTCATGCCCCGTACGTCAGCCAACCTAACAGCGCTGCGCGAATGCTTCGCCAAGATCATGGGTGACCAGAAGGACAACTTCAGAAGCATAGATATCCCGCCGCTCCTTGCTCGGTTGGGCCTAGAGGATTGCCCAGAGGCAGACTCAAAGCGAAAGCACCTGAGCGGTGGTGTCTGGGCTTCGACTGATGAGCAACTTGTGCTTGCGTCTCAAGAAGCGCTGAAGACTCTTTCTCTGACAGTCTACGAGCGCGACAATCTCCAGGAGCTCTTGTGGAGTGACGGAAATTGCCCTGTCATACCAGGGCGCTACAGACGTGATCTGGCCCATAGCCTTGAAGCTCATCCCTTGTTCATTGATGAGGTAGGCTTCCAAGAGGCAATTGGGGCTTACTGGCGAGTCGACGAGGGGAGTCTGCAACCCGATTTCACCTTTGGCCCCACGTTGCGTGATCTCATTGTGCAGCACTTTGTTAGGAATCAAGACTGGTCTGTCACGAAACTCTTTGAAGTGCTCGGTGCATTCAAGTGTTCTGATTCCCGATTCACCCATTTTCTAGAGTCGCTGGCTTCATCCCAAGTGAGGCCAGATGAAAACTCGCAGCGCTGCTTTATGGCAGCTGTTGATGGCGCCCTTGCTCCCTGTGGCGTCCATTTTGTCGCGACGATAGCTGATGACGGTTACTTGAGTCTGGCGCTGGCCTACATCGGCGCTGAAGGAAAACCTGCTCCCAAGAATCTGATCTTCGCATCGTCAGTTAAGCCCGACCTCCGGCTCAGCAACGCTTTGGATAATGATGTCGAGGTGATGACCAGTGTGGATAGGGTGCTGATTTATGACCGGTCAATAGGACATGCCGGTTTGCTATGGCGAGACCTGCAGTCATGGTACGAGGAGAAGGAAGGGCTCAGTAAAGGGGAGGGCAAAAAGCCCTTGTATCAACGCTTGAGCGAGAGTCTCAAGGGCACATCGAAGGTGCAGTCACTGGCGTTCACAAGCTTCTACAAAGCGTTCCCCAGGGAGAACGTTCCAAACCTCCCAGCTCTACTGCCAGAGGTCTGGTTTCACTGGGATCCGCAGACGGTTGCGCAACGTGGCAAAGACGCGTTACTCCGGTCGCGGATGGATTTTCTTCTGCTGCTGCCCGGCGGTGTCAGGATAGTCATCGAAGTCGATGGCCAGCACCATTACGCAACGGATGATGGCCGAGCTAGCCCGAAGCGATACTCAGCCATGGTGGCTGCAGACAGACTGCTCAGGTTGTCAGGCTATGAAGTGTATAGGTTTGGGGGATACGAGCTTGGTCAGCCTGGCGCTGAAGAGGTGCTGGTCCGGTTCTTCCGAGCACTATTTGATCGATACGCTTTGTTATGACAGCGTGATGCGATGAGCTCGCCTCGCTTTTCGGCAAGGTTGTGTGCATAGGTCTGAATAGCCCTGCCATGTTGTAGAAAAGGTTGGGATGTGTAGAAATACCTTGTGGTCTCCAGTAAACGCACCAGCACTATTAGCGGCACCATTACTGACTGCCACATCCCACACGGTTCGCGAATGAACGGCTGGGTAGTTCCGGGCTTTAAGAGATTAAAGTCAAAAACGGATTGTTGGCGGGAAGTTCCCTCGAAATTGATCTGGCGTCGCGTAACAAGTAGCCATTCAATGAGCTGGCTTTGCGGGGACCTCTGACCTCGCAGCTCCAAATATTCCTACCATTGGGCTTTCTCAGATGAACATCCAACTTCTCAAATTGACGCTGGAGGCTTCGCCATTCCTCTCTTTGAGTCGCTGTTTCGACCAACGTGGCGTGCTCGACAGCGTAACGCTGGAAAATGCCCGGCGTGACTAGGAAAAAAGTGCCGTCCACGGTATGGACCTTTGCCTTGCTGTCGTTGACCAGTAAGCGATGAGTATGGATTCCGTCGCGCAGCCACTCGAGGAAGGCAAGCCCTGCGGCATCCTGGGGTGGCGCAGCGGCGGATTGCTGGCTTCCCGTGCCTGATCCAGTTTCGAGCTCGCCTGGCACTTGCAACATGTCCATCAAATCGTCGAGGTAGTCGAAATCCTGATTCAATTGCTCGGGGGCGTGCAGTTTTTCTTCTGGAACTACTTGCGGCCGATCTGGGGCTGACTCGCTGATTTCATGAGTTGGCAGAGAATCGTCCAGCACCGGCTCAACCGTACCGCCAAAGTATGCTGGTCGGGGCTCATCGGCCCAAATCAGGCCCGGCCTTAGGCGAAGAAAGGTAAAACGATGCTGCCAGTCCCCGTCTGTGACGGCGGCGCTCCACACCGCTTTCCCTTCACCTGTCGCGTCCACCAATCCATGTGATTGCAGCTCATCGAACAAGGCGATATTGGAGGAGGGGATACCATCAACGGATTGGGCCAGCAGGTAGGCACGCAGTTTGTCAGTCGCAGTTTTGCTGACCAACCACAGATGGTCCGGGGTGAGCCAGCCGGCCGCGCCGGGCTGGTTGAGCTTGAATTCGTTTTTGATCAGATGGCGCAGCCCCGTCAACAGATGATGTTGCAGCGAGCGCTTGGGTGCTTGCAGTGCCTTTATCGGGTTGGCGCCGATGTTTTGCGCCGTGGAAACCCTGTCTGCCTGCAGTACGAGCTCCCCAAGCGTGCCGGCGAGCTCATAGTGGTCGGCTAGCAAGGACAGTAACTGTTTCCACAGTGCTGGGTAGATGCAGAGCCAGTCGAGTAGGGCTGGGGGCAGGATCTTCATATACAGCAAACTTGCGGCGGCACCGTGTAACTGGTAATCCCGGTCGGGGAGGTAGCGGATGCGGTAAGGCTGGTTCAGGGGGCCGTGCCAGGGGTGCCAGCGTTCACCATTCTGGTACTCCACCTGGAGATCGACGGCAATTTTACCAACATCATGGAGAAGGGCGCCGTAGGCAATGGCGGCGCTCCAGGCATCAGCCTGCGCGGCCTGGTCTTCCGGTGCGGCACCACTGGGGAGCAGGTAGGACTGACGCAACTTCAGGCTGCACGCCACCAGCTCCAAGCCGTGGTCGAGCATGCCCCCAGGATAGGCATGGTGATGACTCTCACTGGCCGGTAGTTGCTGTACATAGATGGCGTAGCGGTGGATCGGTTCGAGGTAGAGTTGCTCGAACTGCGGTTGAGAAAGGGCAGTGTATTGCCAGATGCGGTCAAGCAGCTTTTTGCGGTGGCCAGCAGCAAGCAGTGATTCTGCCGACAGCGCTGGAAGAAAACCCTCGGCGGCGGATTTGGTCTCTTCGGGAAGGCCTTTTTGAGGTTTGAACCACCAGCGTTTCATCGCAGTACCTGCCTTGCGTTCAAAAGGTCCTTTTGCCTTTTCGGATAAGCCTCTTACCCTTGCGCCCCCTTCCATTGACACCATTACCCTTTACCGCGTTGGCCTTTTTCGCGAGTGCAATAATCCGAAGTCTGGCGCATCGGGTTAGCCGGCCGATCGGCATAGCCGACCCTTTCGAGTGGGGGTAGACTGCCCGGCATCATTTTTTAATCTGGGGCGCTGATGACGCTGAGTGATGCTCTATTGATCGTGCTGCTGACGGACCGAATTCATGGCACTGATGCTGCCATTCGGTCTGCCGCCAAGCGCTGTGCGAACAAGATGCCGCGCAGCCAGCGCGACATCTTGTTCAAGATTGGCAACAGCGTGGCGCCTCGCGAAGTGGTGGCCCATCTTTGTCAGAACTTGGCTGACTGATCTGTCACAGAGTTCTGCAATTAATGAGCATAGAATGACTCTTAGATTGGGAATTAATACTTGGATATTGAGTATGTCTCAGTTACTATACCTACAAATGTCTCATGCCTAGGAAAGATTTCTCATGTCCAAACTTGCCGAATTCAAAGCACTGGAAGCGCAGCTGGCCGCGCAACTTCAACAGCTGGATGCGATGAAAAACGATTCCGGCCTGAAGCAGGAAATCGAGTTTGAACAGAAGCTGAAAGCCTTGCTGGAAGAGTACGGCATGAGCCTGCGTCAGGTGATCACCATTCTGGACCCGTCCAAGGGCGTGAACGTGAGTGCCGCAAGCGTGTCGAGCGGCGCTCAGCGCAAGCCGCGCGAGGTCAAGCGCTACAAGAACCCGCACAGTGGTGAGGTCGTGGAAACCAAGGGTGGCAATCACAAGATCCTGAAGCAGTGGAAGCAGGAACACGGCTCGGATACCGTCGAGAGCTGGCTGCAGTAATCGGCTGCTCACTGGGGGTCGATGCCGGCCCCACAGAAAAAACAAAGGCCCCAATCGGGGCCTTATTGCTGGTTGAGGGAAATCACGCCGTGAGTCGCTCCGGCGCTTCTGTGATGCGGTCGGCCTGCAGTGCCAGCAGGAACTCCGAGGCCTCACGGGCCTGGCCACTGGCGCGGAAAATCGCACGCTTGTCTTCCTTGAGGATCTTCAGCCAGGAGGCCAGGTACTCCTCGTGGCGCAATTCTCCCTGGGTAGCGGTCAGTGCGCAGAGAAACGCTGCACCCATTTCCGCGACCAACTCCTCGAAAGCATAGGCTGCGGAACCGAACGCGTGCCCGCCGGTGATGCCATCGCGATTCAGGCGCGATCGATGACCCGACCAGTGAGTCAGCTCATGCAGGGCCGTAGCGTAGTAGCTGCCAACGTCCTCGAACTGGGCCTTGGTGGGTAATTGGATGCGATCGCGCAGCGGCTGATAGAACGCGCTATCGCCGTAGCAATGCTCGATCTGGGCGCCGCTGGCTAGCAGCAACTGTTCGGCTGGGGCATGGTCGATAAAAGCAGGCGACTCGGTGTGCTCAGCGTGTTCTGGCTGCTCGCCAAGCAAGCCTTCTGTCTGCTCGATGTTGAACAGGCAGTGCGTGCGCAAGAGGGCGAACTGCACCATCTTGATGTTGCCCTGTTCATCGCGAACGACCTGGCCGTCCTCGTCGTGCGCCTCCTTGCTCATCGGTTTGTACAGCACTGCAAGGGTGGATTGCTCGCCCTTGCGTACATGGCCACCAGCTTTGCGTGCCTGGTTGAAGGTCAGCCAGCGATCCTGGGTGAAACCTCGCAGGCGCGCCTCGGCCCACAGCAGTGGAATGTTGATGCCGGCGTAGGGGCGTCTGGTGATGGCGTTGATTGGAAAAGGGGAGTCAGCATTTGAACCGGTGGTGGTCCAGGGTTTGATCCAGGGGATCACGCCTTGGCTTAAGGCGCTGACGATCTTGTTGGTGACATCCAGATAGACATCTGACATGGCGTTCTCCGGGCGTGTAGGGGGAACGCTGCCCAGCCGGGAAGGGTTCCCGGTGGGGTAGTCAGGCAGTAGCGGTGCAGCAGGGTTAGAGGGCGGCGATATCTACTACGATCTCGCCGGGTAGCCGGATGAGCAGAAAAGCCGGGCCCCTGCGTGGCGTGATGCGAGCCAGCTGAAGCTGCGGCAGGTGAGCAGATACTGAAGTGCCGTTGTGCCGCAAGCGGTCGAGTTGCAGCTCGATGGGGCAGTGTGAAGCACGCGGTGCCGAAGTCCGCACGCTGTTGAGCAGGCATGCCAGGCGCAGGCCTGACTGTCCAATTGGTTCCTCACCTGTGGCAGGTGCAATGAACTGCTGCCAAACGCCTGGGCTCAGTACCACCGCATTGGAAAAGCGCTTCATCCTGGACATTGGGACCTCCGCGTAGCTGATCCCGCGACACCTCATGTGAGGTTCGTGCGTGAACCTGCTCAATCTGAACAAGACATTGAGCAGGGTGCGTCCATGTATTAAACCGCGCTTGGACGTGAGGTCAATCTCCGATCTGCACCTTATACGGAGGGCTCTATCCAGGGAGTTCCAGCGAAGACTTCCCTCCTTGGATTCCTGACAAACGGCGGTCCTCAACCGACTGAAGAATGATGCGAGAGGCGCCCAGAGAGGCCCGATTAAGGTGCCGCTCTGGGTACGCGTGGAGCTCGCTTCTGCGTTCAAGATTTGCCTGCCGGATCAACATCGGCGGCCAGGTACAGGTGGGTGGAGGTGGCCTCTACCACCAGTGATCCTGCAGTACCGCGAAGGCTGGCGAGGACAGGATCATCGATGTCGAAGTACTCGGCAAAATCATCGCCGCCGAATTCTTCGCGGGCGCGATTCCACCAGGTATCGAAGTCGTCGACGTTAGGGTTGCAGCCAGTGGCATAGGCCACGCGTTTGCGGCCGCCACCGTCTGGTTTGCTTTCGCCGATCTCGGACATGAGGTAAACACCGTGGTCCTTGACCAGTATCAGTCTGCAACCATTGATACCGGCCTCGGCCAACACGGCGTGAAGTTCAGTGCCTGTGAAACGCAGCATGATGAGATCCTCCAGAGGGTGCGGAGGAACTCCACCCCCGTGTGGGAGAGTTCCCAGCACTGGAATGGATGTGAGTAGGGTGCATCAAAGACGCGGGCTCACTGAGCCCAGAGAGAATAGAAAGCGTTCATCACCGGGGAACGGTGACCATGCGAGCTGCCGAACGCGTATCGCATTTTGGGGTAACCATCACATGTGTGACGTAGCCTCAAAGGTTATGGCTACCTGGGCTGCTGGAAAACCAGCGATTGCACACTTGGTTTACCAAGCGAACCGGCACTGCGTCAACGGCGCTTTTCGGCGAAGGCAATGTTCCCTATCCAATGAGCGCCACCGGCGATAATCCGCGTTGTCTAAGTGATCAACGGTCATGGAATTCAGCGACAGAGGAGTAAGCTAAAGCTTGGATCCAAATTTGCGGTAGCGGCTGGACCGCGTGCGCGGTGATAGGTAAGGGAGGCAATCAAATGTCGACTCAAGCATCCTCGGCTTCTGGCAGCACCGGGATCGGCAAGCATCTTATTCGCGCTGCGGTTGGTGCTGGTCGAGTGGTGAACAGATTTGAATCCAAGGTTTTGAACTCCAGCGTTTTGGCCGCCGTGCCGTTCAAATATCGCAAAATTGGCTTTCAGGTAGTTAAGTTGATCCTGATGCTCGTCGTTGCTTCAGTTGCGATATCTCTCGCGCTCGGGATGCTTGCTTTATGGACCATTGCCGCGCTGCCAATCAGTACTGAGAGAGAGCCCCGGATCCATGAAATGAGCCACCCTCGACATCATCTTAGATTCCCAGAAATGTACGACGATAACGGGGCCCCCAGGTGATTGGTTACTTCAGTCTGCTGGCACCGGACATGACCTGTGAAGATCCCTTCTCTGCTTGTACCTGAGCACCTTCTGTTCCCCGGGTGAGGAGCGTTTGCATACCGCTGCCCACGTTGTATCCCGCCCAACTCATGACGCCGAGGAAAAACATCGGCAGCACTACGAACATTGCACCCATCACGTACTCGATCACCTGTGCGGTGACTGTTCCATCCATGAATCCTGCTGTTGGCAACGACAATAGCGCATGGTCTGTGGCCGATACTTGGTTGTACAGCGTTTCCAGCATGCTCGAGTCGATCCAGCGCGCGAGCTCCCACCAGAATGTCAGCATGTGCAGCGTGAATAACGCGAACGTGATCGTCATGAGCGTCTTGAGCTGGTAGGTGCTGATCAGCAGCACCAGCGGGAGGCTGATGATCGTGCCCATGATCAAGAAGGCCTGGACCATCGGCAATGCCGCGCGCAGCGCATTCATTGCCGGGAAGTTGCTGAACGAGCCCAGCGCAAGGCCTGTGTTGGTGGCCAGGTTGTTGAGCCCTTGCGTCAGCGAACCGCCGCGGGCACTGCTGCCGTAGTCCTGGAACACCTGCCCAGGTGCCATGCTCAATGATTGCTGCCGTGGGCTCACCAGTTCGCGCAAGGTAGCGTCTTCGACCTCCGTAGATGTGCGCCCGGTCAGCCAACCCCGCAACTGCGTAAGCAGCGATGGGTCAACCTCGGCGACCAGGCGATCGCGTAGCCCGATCGTTCCATCGCTCCACCACTGCTTGCAGGTGGGGTAGCCGGCGCCGTTGTCGAGCTGAGGCAGAGAGGTGTCCCGGGTCTCGTCGTATGGCCAATCGACCCTGGGCATTCGCGAGCGGTCGGTATCGTAGTAGCCCGGTGTGTTGAGCAGGTACGTCGAGCCAATCCAGGAGGCGTCGTAGCTCTGCGACTCGTCCAGCTCGGGGCGATTTGTGAACAGCCGCGAGCGCGAAAAACCGTAGCAGTCCCGGGTGAAGTCGGCGACTTCCTGTAGCAGCACCTGGTCGTTGATCCGCGAACTGTCGATCTCCATGCGCATCGCTCGGATGTCGGGCGCGCAGGGAATCGCCGCGGTGGCAGCGGCGGTGATGCCTTTGCTCATGGCATGCACGAGGAACCACCACACCGGCACGTTCGCTGACTTCTCGCCGATGGTGTTGAAAGTCGTGGCCCAGGCCGTGTCGGCGGGCCTGGCCATTGAGACCCCACAGCGCTTGCTCGCGGCATCGTCGAAAGTCACGGAGGACAGGTTCAGCGGGAAGAACGGCATGCAGCCGAACAGAATGACCACGTAGCTCATCCACAACCGGTTCTCGACGCGAGGGATCGACAGCAGGCCCTTGTTTCCCTCGTCGGCTCCCTGTTGGCGGGCCGACAGCCACTCCTGCAGGATGATTGCACCGAAGGGGGCGGCGAACAGCCCGGTATCCGCCAGCGTGTTCCAGATGCCGTTGTTGATGATCCAGGCCAGCAGCGACAGGTAGTACTCAAGGTAGCTGTTGGTGCTCATGTTCATGGCCGCACCTCACACGCGAGACAGTTCGACCAGGATGATCGAGCTGAAGCCGATCAACCCCAGACGCTTTAGCCGTTGCTGGTCCACAGGCGCAGGCCGCATGCGCAACGCTGCGGCCCAACCGGTGAAGATCAGGGTGTACAGCAGGGTGCGCCACCACGCGAAGTAGGCGGCAGTCGCCCGCGTTGGTGCGAGCCAATCCAGTTGGGTGGCGGGCAATTGCAGCGCCATCCAGGCAATCAGCAATATGGCCAGCATGAAGCCGAAGATCAGCAGCGCGTGGACGATCAGGCATCTCATAGATGACGTGGTCATGGCGTGTTCCTCTCCTGTTCAGCCCGGCGCAGTCGGTCCGGCACCGGGTCGCGCTGATCGATGCTGCGCGAGGCGTCGGCACCGCCGGCGTGGCGATCAAGGACCAGGCTGGCTGTATTGGTGGCCAGCGACTGGCGTACCTGCAGCTCGGTTTGCAGCAGGCGGATCTCGCGCTCCAGTGTTTCGACGTTGCTGTTGAGGGCGGTAGTGGCCGGCTGCGCCGACGCTACGTTCGGTTCGTGGCTGCCGGCGAACAGCGTGCGCTGCAGCAGCATCGCCTTGTAGATCACGCTGGACAGTGCGGTCTCACTGGCCAGACGCCGGGCCAGCAGGTTCTGATCAGGGTCATCGCGCAGCCCCTCAATGACGCCGCGCGAGACCTGCAGCAAGGGGCTGGAGACCTTGCTGAGGTTCTCTGGGGTAGGCTGGTCGGCGTCCGAGACCATGCGCTGCAGGCCTTCCAGGTGTTCCGTGTAGGTTTCCTGGATCAACGGCGACAGGCCCGTACCGGCGGTTACACGCAGCGTCTCGCAGTCATCGCAGGTTTCCACCTCGGTTTCACCGAGCACCCGTGTCGCCCATTCAGAGGCCTCCTCGGGGCTCGACCAGGCTTGGCAGATGGCGCCATTCTGGCAAGCCGACCCGACGGCCGAGGTGTCCTCGACGGACCGGTTGTACAGCAGGTTGTAGCCGGCCTTGACCACATCCGAGGTCACCCGGATGGGCTGCTGGCCGTTGCCGCCGGCTTTCTGCCCACCGACCCAGCTGACGCCGTTGTTGCCGTTGTTCGACTCGGTATCCTTCACCGCCATTACGGCATCGCCGCCGGACTGCTCGAGGTTGTGCTGCATTTCCTGATTCTGAGCCAGCGCGCCCCACCCGGCCTGGTCGACTTTGTCGGCCATTTTCGTCGCCATCGCCTGGCAGGTGAGCTTGGAACGATCGAAGTCGATGCGTCCCTGCAGCACGCCATTACTCAGCAGCTCATACAGCCCGGGGTTGGCGCGCTGGATGATCATCGCCGGCAACGACATCACCGCCTGCGTGGCGTTCTGAATGACGTTGCCCATGATCTGCTGGAAGCCCTGGGTGGCGCCATTGAGTTGGTTCTGCAGCGTATTCGAGAGGTTCATGTTTCCGCACATCATGTTGGCCCGCCACGACATGCCCACGCCAAGGCCATTGGGACGGTAGAGCGAGGAGGGCGCTCCCGCTGCCGAACCGCCGCCAATGGTGTACATCACGCGGTCAACCAGGACCGGGGCCTGGTCACCGAGGTGGTAGCCGTTCTCTACGGCATGGCCTGCGGCACACATGAGGAGGCAAACCAACCCGAGCGCGAGGTTTTTCATCATTGGCCTCCATCAAAGTCGATGCTGAACAGAAACGTCTGACCCATGCGCTGGCAGCAACGGTAGGGCCGCCACAGCGACCAGGCATAGGCGCCGTCGGCGCTCTGGATCGTTGGGCTGGGGAAGATGGCGCAGGTGTTCTGGATGACCGGGACCAGCAACTGCCAGCGGTGGTTGTTGACCTTGTTCTCCATCACCGGCTGCGGCGGCCAATAGCCGGGAGCCGGCATCGGCTGCAGTGGTAGATAAACGTGCGGCTGGCCGACGCGGGTGATGAAGTCGCTGGCGCGCTGGGCCATCACGGCAGCTGCCTTGAAATCATCGGGCTGCACCAGAAAACCATGGCGCGGATACACGCTGCCCCACATGTCCCCGAGAGCCTGGTTGCCGATCTCGCGCATCCCCGGGACCAGTGCCTGTGGGTAGACGGACTCGGGGATCGCCTGGCGCCACGCCAGCGGGTCGAGCGTGCTGAGGTAGTAGGGCGAAAACGGTACGGCTCCGCTTGGGCACGCATAACCGAATGTATGCGCGAGAGCTGTGAGGGCTGCCCCGCCGGGATGGCCAATGCCGTCGACATTCTTGAACCTGGGCAGGTTATCGCGCTGCGGCGAAGGCGTGATCAGGTTGCCACCCCCTTGCGACGCCGGCGTCGGCGTCGACAGCGCCGACATTTCGCTCCAAGGATTGGCGCCGGGGTCGGCATAGCTCGATACGACGAGCTCGGGAATGAAGTGACGGATCTTCGGTGAGGTCCGCACCGTGCAGCCGAAAGGTGTACAGAGCAACCAGTAGCAGATCCCGACGACCCGATACTCCAGACACCGCAGCGAAGAGACGGAGGCGATAAGGGTTGGCGTGGTCAATGCCAGACACTGCTCGGCGGCCACCAGCAGAGCAGCGGCGGTGAAGGCACGGCCACGGCGAGCCTTTCTGGATTTCGGCGCTTTGCTTCGGGTGAAGGTAGTGACGTTCATGGGCAACGCTCGACAGGTGGCAGCAGTGTGCGTCCATGCGCCAAGCTTCAGCATCCCGGATCCGAGGCAGGAGAAGGTCGGACAAACCGAGCCCGGGATAATCGGTTTCTTTTGAAGACTGGTAAAGGCTACTAACTAGGCAGAATATTGAAGGGGGTTTAGATGTATTCCTTTGGGGCTATTGGGCGTAATACCTTCGAACACAACATTCCCCGGCGCGTCGGGCCTCTGATATAGCGTTGAATTCTACAGGTGGTTAATGATTCGGATAATGAGCTGATTACGCTTGGCAGTTAACGGCATGAGGCTGCCCTTCGCAAAGGGCAGCTATTGGCCATAAACAGGTGTCTGTGGCTGATATGTTAGTAAGTGAGAGCTACGCCCGCGGTGTAATAATTCGTTGTAAGATTTCTCCAAAATAGGAGGGGTAATCTTCGAGGACAACTTCAAAGTGTCCTTGATAGTCACGTATCAAATTTCGGGCTTCATGGATCGAGTCCACACGATCTACCAGCGTTAAAGCCATGCGCTGCGCTATTACTCGCTCAGAAAACCCTGCTTCGTAATACGAGATTGACTCTTCGCTAGGAAGCCCGTATTTCAAGCGCTTCTGAAGAAGATCGGCATGCCATCTAAATTCATTTCCAACCTCCTCATCAGCCAGAGCTAAGAAGGCCTCTTTGAGAGCAGCAAGGAGCAAGGCAAATTCAAAGCCGAATGTCTGTTCGCAAATATCTACGATTAGATCGAGGTCGAATGACCTAGAATTTGCGCCGTGAGGGTACTTCGCCCCTAAGTCATGAAGTTGTTGTTGAAGAGCTGCAAAAGAGTGCCCCTCGATCCATCCAGTAGCTAGTCCACCTATTGCTGTATTTGGTATGGTGTCATGAAGCCGCTTCTCAGTCGAAAGCGAAACCAGTAATGGCCAAATTTTTTCAAATAGCTCGGTTGCCGACGAGACATGCTCCAGAGATGACTCATTGGTTCGAACCCAAGCGTCAATCGCCAACGCGTGATCAATTCCCAAAAGGGTGCGGCCAAAGCGATGTTGAGTTGTCGTTTCCGGCACAAGCCTTTCAATCCTACGTGCTACAGATTCAAAAATACCTGACAGCAGCACCTGCTGATCTGGAGTGGCAAGGGAATAGGCCAGCGTCTCACTCGCAAGAACTTTTGCGTTTGCCACAAACGTCTCTGAGTCCACATCACTTCGATAGGTCATCAAAAAGCTTTCTACGGCTTCAATGATTTTCTTTTTATCCTCCAGTTGTGCACGAAGGGAGGCAACCGAATATCCGTTTTGAACGAGCGCCTCAGAAATATTTCCTACGGCGGTCCACAAGCCCTCCCAATTATCGACGATCTGGGTAGCGATCTCAGATGGACTCGGTGAAGTTATGTATTTTCTGCCTGAATCGTTCGTCATAGGATCGAATAGAGAAAGCAATGTGCTTCCTGTGGGCTCCGCAGTATCTGGCTTTATCAGATTCACTGTATCCTGCCAGCGGTACGTCTGAGTGGTTCGTTCATCGTACAGACGGTGATCTGTGAAGATTACTGTGCCCTCACCATACATGCCTGCTCGTCCCGCTCGTCCCATGAGGTTATGGAAATCTCGAACTCGAATGGACTCACGCCCAACCATTGCACTTGTGACAAGTAGATATCGGATGGGTAGATTTACTCCTTGAGCAAGAGTGGAGGTACAGACGATCAGACGGATCAAGCGTTGTCTCATAGCATGCTCTATAGCGAGGCGCACCCCTTGAGGGGTATTACCATGATGAGCAAAAATACCTATCGCAGCTGCCTTTGTTAGGTATGCGCTTTCGCCGAAGTTATCAGTATATAGTCGAACGAATCGACGGATTTCATCTGGATCGCAGTGCTCTAGTGGGGAAGGAAGGGAGACCCCACGGAGAAAAGTGTCCTCGACTGCTTCCTTTACAATTTTTGAAGCGGACGCTTTTTTTCCCGCATAGATAGCGACACCCCCATTCCTTAGAAGCAATAACGCGAGATATAACGCAATAGAGCCGCTTTCCTTAGTGGGGAAAAACCTATCTTTTCTCTCACCCTTTAGGCGAGGCATTTTTTCGGTAACGATCACGCGAGGTACAAAAAAGCTCTGTTCGCTTTCCGATAGGACGTTAAACTGCAGCTGCCCATTCGTGACATCTTTAGGGATGCTCGCAAAGGCGACTAGACGCCTCGATTGCACTGAGTTATCAGCCACTACCTTGGACTGATCCTCCAGAAGCCATTTGGCTACAGCGGAAGCATTCTGTATCACTGCTGAGATCAATACGCTTTGCGAGTCTTCCGACAGCATCCTTTTGATGGAAGTCAGCAATAATTCGTAAGTCACCCCGCGAGTGCCGGTATCGAATTGATGACCTTCATCATAGACCACCAAGCCCGCATTCAAAATTATATCTGGCTCTTGCCTTAGCAAGAAAAGCAGCTTCTCGGGTGTCAAAACTACGACATGCGGCTTCGTTTCAATTTTCAATCCAAAAATGTCGAGATCAATATCTGGCTGCAATGCATCGCTGACCTGATTTACACTATAATCATCATCCTTGAAGGCTTTATCTAGATCGCTCGCAATTTCTTGGCAAAGTGCTCGAAATGGAGCAATTACTAATGCCAGTTTTGTCCGGGATGAAAGGAAGGCTGATCGAATTAGCAGTTCTGTTGCCCGAGACTTCCCGGTGCTGGTTGGCATCTGAACAACGCCAGACTGTCCCCTATATAGGCCTGCTTCCCCTAGCATTCGCTGAGAAGGCCACATCTCCTTAATAGACAACGTCCGAGATAGGTAAGGTGTCCAGGCCCTCCGAGTCAGATCACTGTATTGAGGCAGCAACGTCCACGCGGAATTACTGACTCGAGTCACCGCCGCAGCACCCAATAAATCAGACATTAACAACTCATGGGCTGTGGCCGACGTGTACGCCCAACGTCGCAAATCTCTAATTTCGCTTAAGATTGTGCCACCACCCTTTCCTGTCATGTAGTGCCGCTCAAGCGCAAGGAGAAGAGATCTCGCGTGTTCAAGTTCTACCGCCCGCGATCCGCTCCATGGTTTGTCGAGGGCGACACTCACCGCCCTAGCTAACGGGGTGCCCTCAGAATCTGAGAGTTGGCGTAACCGAGATATCTGCACTGCGGCATTACCGGGGACATTCCCAAGGTAGAAACCAGCTGCGGACAGTAGACGTAAATTGAAAGAAATACTCTGATTCAACAAGGACTCATCAAAAGCTTGTAGCACTTGAGCTGCAAAGACAACCTCATCGTCGGGAGTTTCGCCGGCATCTGCCGCCCCAGTAGCGCGGCCCACTGTTTCGGAAGCGAAGTCTCCCAGTGTTCCAATAGCCAAAGGAAACTGCATTTCAAGATTGAGATCTTTCGGGAGCTCGAGATGGTCTTCCGCGCGAATCCCATATTCGTACATCTTGCCCTTTGAATGAGTAATAGCAGCAGCAAAACGGGCTCGATTATTAGGCTTCATTTGCGGCCCTTTCATAGAGAGCATGCACGAACGCCATTAATGTCTTGGCGTGAACGACGATGAGCATGAGGTTATTTATATTCTCGTGACCTGCACAATCTGTCGTCTCAGAAATATAGGTTGAGTCGTAAATACTTGAGCAGAGCACTGCGGCAGCGCCTGTTTTACGGATGTAGGGAATTTCTAAACCCTCCTGGAAGCGCTCAACACGGTCAGCGCCGTCCTCATCACCTCGGTTAATTAGGCGCCGTTTGATAGCGTTTAAAGATTCAGAGATTCGATAGACATCTTTAACCGAGTCGTTTACTGCATCTTGCAGGCGTGGCAGCGCTTTCTTGCCGCTAAGTTGCGCTTTCGACTCAAAAGAAACCAAAACGTCTTTGCGGGAGGGGTTTAAAGGACCTGATTCATAAAATTTAAATGCAAGTACATCTGTGCCTTTCGGTGACTCGTTACGAACAAGCTTGTCGTCATAACGTGTCCTAGGTGCCCAGAATCCAAACTGACTTTCAAGAAGGTCGGCAATGAGGATTTCTGCAAAATCTCCGGAGCGTGTCGCTGGCCCGAAGTCGTGCGATTTGTCTGGAAACACCATGTCAGTTAGGTATTCAGCGCGAGACTTACCGGTGCCTCGTCGGAGTCGGTCTATCTGCGCGTCAAGGCAGTAATGCTCACGAAAAACTTTCGCCCAAGCGCTCAGAGTTGGAGTTGAACTAAGCTTTATTCGAAGCTCAAAAACTTTAACCGAGACGCCATCAGATGTTGTAACTTTATGTCTTGATTTTTTTAACCAAGCTGCATATGGAGGCGATGCAGACATCTAGTACTCCGCTCATTCTTGAGAACTATATCCATCCATAGGATGAGAGTTATGATATTACGGTACTGAAAAAGCAGGGGTTTGTGGGCAGATTAAACTCAATCCCTGCATTCTGACAAGAATAATAAGGTGGCCTTATCCGTGCTGCTACTTCTGGTCAGTTCCCGCGCTTCGGAAATGGCGGCTTCGTTGGCCGATCGCTGCTGTTCGTCGATACTCGCTCTAGACTGTACGCTGCAATCTTGCACTTCTCTAACTGCGATGCTCACGGCATGCCGCGCAGGCGATCGATTTCTGCCGCAATCTGCAGGCCGGCCTCCAGTTCGGACTGCTGATGTTCTTCCATCAATCGCCAGCGCTGGGCTTTCTCCTCGGGCTCGGTCATGGCCAAAGCGAGGTACAGGCTCGGCGGCACTGCGCGGAACAGCGTCTCAAGGTTCTTCGAAAGGACCACGCCCTCGGTGTATTTGCCCGAGGCCTTGCTCGCGGAAAGCAGCAGCGCTTTCTGCGCCGGCGTGAGTTTCTTGAAGCGGGCGATCTCCTCGATTTCTGCTGGCGGCATATTCAAGCAGATCCACCACTCGATCATGTTGAGCATGGTCTGCGCCGCATCGGGCAAGTCGGCCATGTTCTGCGTTGCCAGCCAGAACCAGGCGCCGAGCTTGCGCCACATTTTCGTGCCCTTGACCACAAAGGGCGCCAGCAGCGGGTTCTTGGTGATGATGTGGCCTTCGTCGGTGACCATGATGATCGGTCGCCCCAGGTACTGATCGCGCTCGGCGATGTTGTTCACCGTGTTCATCAGGCTGATGTAGCTGATGGACATCTGCGCCTCGTAACCCTCACGAGCGTACGTGGCGAGGTCGACTATCGTCACGTCGCTCTCCGGCCAGGGCGTGCCGGGTCGGTCGAACAAGACACCTTCGAAACCCTGGCAGAACAGGTCGATCGACTCGGCCATCTCCTGCGAGCGCTCGCGGCGTTTGTCAGGCAGGTGGGTGTCGCTGGCGACCTTACGCAGGGCATCGCGCACATGGCGGGTCAGAACCTGCTGCTCAGTCGTCGCGCAGTGCCGGGCGGCATCGAGGATGCACTCGCGGATCAGGCTACGGTCTGCCCGGGTCAGGCGCGCTTCTTCCTTGGCTTCGCCGCCGGTGATCATCAGTCGCGCGGTGATCTCCAGCTCGCCCAGGACATCGCGCTGCTCGTCACCGTCCGGCGCGGCCTCATCCAGGTCTTCGGTCGACAAGCTGGCGACCTGGTCCGGATGTTCGATCAGACGCCGGGCATGGGCGAATGGCGCCAGGCTCACATCACTGCCCGGTTTGAGCTGAACCTTGTTGACGGAAAGTCCGAGGGTGGCGAAGTAGTCGCCCTGCAGGCCAAAAGAGTTGCCCGCTTCGACGATAAACAGCCGCGGCCGGTACACGGCCATGACCTGCATCAGGATTGAAACCAGGGTGGCCGACTTGCCGGCGCCGGTCGGGCCAAACAACAGCAGATGACCATTCATCGAGCGATCGAAGCGTGACAGCGGATCGAACGACAGCGGCGCGCCACCTCGGTTGAAGAAGGTGATGCCTGGGTTGCCGGTACCGATGCTGCGCCCCCAGAGCGGCAGCAGGTTGGCGACGTGCTGCGCAAACAGCAGCCGGGTGTACCAGTTGCGCGTGTCCCGCGCCGGGTTGTAGACCATCGGCAACCAGCGCAGATAGCTGTTGCAGGCGGCCACTTCATCGCCCTCGCGCACCGGCTGCACGCCGGCGCCGAGCAGGACGTTAGCGGCCTGGACCGAACGTTGGCGCAGCTGCTGCTCATCGGCACCGCGCAGGTACAGCGCCAACGTGCCGCGGTACAGCTTGTGCTGGCGACCGATCAACGCCCGCGCTTCTTCCACGTCCTGACGGGTCTGGGTCGAAGCAAGGTTCTCGCCGATGGCTTTGCGCGCCAGGCGGTTGAGCTGCTCCTCGAGCACATCCTGGGGCGTGATCACCAAAGTCAGGCTCATCACCGCCTGCTCGGGCAATTGATCAAACAAGGCGTTCAAGGCTTCGCCCTTGCGCGTTTCGCCGGTCAGTTGGCCGATATGCGGTGGCCTGCGCAGCTTGTCGACCACCATCACGGCGTGTGGCTGCTGATCGAAGTACCACAGACCTTGCTCGCTGTCGGAGCGCGGCTCTTGGAAGAACAGCCTCTCGGCGAAATCGTGGTCGAACGGCAGCGGTAGCTCCTCGCCGTCATCTCCTTCCGGATAAGGCACACGTCGATAGAACGCGGCGGGGGATTCGCCGGTGAGGGCAGGAGCGGGGTTGAACCAAGGCAGCAACCAGGCGTAGAAGTCGCGCCCGGTCAGCCGCCGAGGGCTGACCCCGCAGGCCTGCAGCGAGGCCACCAGACGATCGCAGGTGCGGCTCAACAGCTGGACTGGGTTCTGCCCATCATCGTCGGCCTGATCCCCGAGCCAGCGGTAGACCACCAGGCGAATCCGCCGGTTGCTGCCGCGCCACGGCAGGTGAGACACCACATGGTCGTCGAACAGCCCACCCGGTTTGCCGACGGCTTCAAGGTGACGCTCCATCGATGCGAGGAAGGCCTCGGTGAACGGCGTACCTCGCGCGCGCGGCGCGATATAGCGCTCCAGGCGCTCAAGGTACGGGGCGAAGTCACTGTCGTCCTGGCAGAAGAACTGCACCACCCAGGGCGCTTGGTCGAACTCGTCGAAGCTGTCCTGCAGCGCATCTTCCAGGGCGTCGCGTGCGGCCATCAGCCATTCGGGCTCGCGACCCTCCGTGCCGATCGGTTGCAGCTCGAATACGGCACCCACAGAACGGTTGTCATCGAGCAAAAAGCACTGCTCATCTTCGAGGTATTCGACCCAGGGCAGGTGGTCGGCAAAGCTGGGGTTGTGTGCGTACTGGGCGACTTCATCGGCCAGCGTGGCGCGCCGACGCTGTGCTGCACGCCAAGGCTTCCAGTATGGCGGGTCGCGACTGGCGTCATCGGCCATCACAGATCGTCCAGGCGCTCGCCGGGCAGCGCGTACTGGACCTTCTCGTACAACGGAAATACGGTCGAGTAGCCTGGCACCGGCGTCTGTTGGGTACCGGCCAGATGCGGGTAGACGTACATGACCAGGTCTGGATTGGGCAGACGCGGGAACTGGGCACGGATCTCGTTGGCAGCCGTGCGCGTGTAGGCGCTCTGGTCGTTGATCAGGCGCTCGGGATCCAGCACCGGGCGACGCAGTTCGCCACGCGCCTCCAGCACCGGGCGACGCAGTTCGCCACGCGCCTCCAGCAGCTGTTGCTGAGTACCGACCGAGCCGCCGCCGTTCCAGATATCTAGCATGGTGTGATCACCGTGGGGCAGCATTTCTTCCTTGCTGGTGGAGCAGCCGGCCAGGTGCAGGCCGAGCAGCAGGCTAATCCAGATCCAGTACCGAGACGGATGGGCTTTCATGGTTCACTCTCCGGCCTTTGGGTTCGTAGTCGATGCTGATTTCTTGGTCCAGGTGCAGGGCCACTTCCGCCCCGGGGGGCACGTAGATGGCGGCGAAGGCTTCGCCGTAAAGCTTGTTGATCCACTCACGGATATCGCCAATGCCACCGCTGATCACCGAGTTCAGCGCGCTGTTGCCACTGTTCTGGGTCAAACCCAGGCTGCCGCTGGACGAATTGATGAACGAGGTGTTGGTCTGCTCGCTGCCCAGGGCTGCGGCAAAGCCGGCGCCGGCCGCGGTGATCAGGCTCTGGCTGCCCAGGTATTGCTGGGCGTTGGAGCGGCGCTCCCCGGAAATGCAGGGAATGCCATAAGGGTCGGAGATGTAGCCCAGGCCACCACGGATCTTCTCGGTGTCCGAGGTCTGGTTGCTGCTGCGATTGCGGCTGACGACCTTCTGCGGCTGCGGCACCGTGCGGACAGTACCGTCGCTGAAGACAAAGGTGATCGACTCGACCTGGCCGCGCACGCAGGAGAGCGTCCAGTCGCCGGCGGCGGTGCCGCTCATGACCGCGCCGACCACGTCCGGCAGGTCGATGCCGTTGGCAGTGAGGTTGTCCGGCCCCACCAGCACCTTGAACGGATAGGGATCGTTCACCGTGCCGTCCACCGGTACTCGGCCAATAAGTGCGGTCATCGCTATCGAGCCGATCAACGTCGAGTTCTCGGGGATGGTGTAGACGGGCCTGGTGCCTTCGGTACGGCTCTGGGCGTTCCCCAGGTCACGTTCGCCTTTCGCGACGGCACGCAAGCGGTCCTGGCCACGGTCGATGGCGTTGTTGTCCAGACCGTGCAGGTCCTTGAACTTCGAGGTCAGCGACGACAGCGGACCGTCGGCTTTGCCAGTGTCTTCCTGACCGGCGCGTACATTCGATGGTTCGATCCACTGCACCGCATCTGCCGGTGCCTGAGGGCCTGCAAACTGCTGCTCGTCTCCCGGCTCAAGACCGAAGCCCGCAGGAACATCCGACTTTGCGGCTGGCTTGCCGGTGAGCTGGTCCTTGAGCCTGGAAAGTAGCCCTTGAGTCTCGCGGTGCTGCTGCTCGGCCTTCTGCCTGGCATCGTTGGCCTGCTGGCGCTGCTCGGTGACCTGTTGAGTGACACTGCTAAGTGTGCTCTGGATGCGCGTGTCGATGTTGCCTTCGCGCGTGCGAAGCCGGTTGTTCTCGATCTGCAGCGCATCGTTGCCTTTCTTCAGCGTCTGCATCTCGCTGCGCATCGCTTTGACCTGGCCGATCAGCGTGGCCACGGTGTCGCGCGGGGTGTCGCCTGCAATGCCCAAGGCCTTGGCCTGTTCGGCAGTTAGCGTGGCCTTGTCCGGATCGTGAGTAGGCTCGCCGTCTGGCGTTGCCACCCAGGATTTGACGATGATCAGCACGATGCCCAGCAGGACTCCGGGTACCAACCATTTCAGCAAGCCGTTAGATTTCATGATCGGCAGCCTCCGGTTTTGGCGGGGGCAATAGCAGCGCGTGCTTCAGGTCGCCGCCACGGGTGACGAGGTAGGCCACGGTGGTGTCCTCAGGCGTGCCGGCGAGACCGAGGTCCGCGTGCTGGAAGGTTGCGGCGAACAGCGTGGCCTGCAGGTGACGCGGGTCGAGCGCGACCTTGCCGGGGCCGCGGTTTACGATCTTTACCGCCGTCACCCAGTAATCGCCCAGCCGCCAGGCTGCGAGTGCCTTGATCGAAACCCGTCCGGTGGGCAGCAAGGTGCTGAACGCGATGGAGTCGCTCAGCGGCATCCGCCGCACACCGGGTAGGGGCGCCACGGTACGCAGTGGCGCATAGAGGTTCTGCGCCGCATAGCGGGTGAGCACCACCGGTATCGGCGTCGCTGCTGGTGTCGCCTGCTTCGCAGCTTCCACGTCCGGTACCGGAGCCTGGGCCACGATCTTGACCGGCTCCAGTGCCTCGCTGCCTTCAAGCGCTTCGATGTCAATCAGGATGATGTCGCCTGACTTCACCGACTGCAGTTGCAACCGGGTAGGGGGAAGGGCTTCCGCGGCGCGCAGATACACGGTGCCACTGACGGACTGCACACGCAGCTTGCCGGCGATCGTGCCCGGCACCCCCACGCGGACATCCTCATCCAGCATCAGGACGCGCTCCTGGCCCACCGTAAGTGGAACGGCCAACGGCAGGCGATCCCAGTATTTGACCTCGACCGCACCGACTGCAGAACACCAGCCTGCGGCTACCGCCAGCATCATGATCAAGACACGCATCATCCCGCACCTCCAGGCAGCGTCAGCTTTTGCGGCGTGCCTTCGTAGCAGTCCAGGGCCAGGCCCCACTTGTTGTGCTCGGGGTCGACGTCGAAGCGCACCACGCGCAGCGGATAACGCACCACCACGCGCTTCACCGGCTCGGCGGCGTAGTACTCGTCGGCGTTGAGGTCGAGCTTTACCAGCCAGCTGTGCTTATCCAACTGCTTCACCCGCAGGTCGGGGTCGTCGCTGTAGCCGCGGCCCAGCACCTCATAAACGCCGCGCACCCTGCCTCGCAGTTCGCCGGCAGCCTTGCGATACTCGAAGTCGCCGTCGAAGAAGGTTTTGCACGCCGGTGTCAGGTAGGGCTGCAGGGCAAAGATGGCGCGGTGGTAATCGACCTCGCCGTCGGTTGGCCAGCGGTTGAGCTGGCCGAAGATATACAGCGCGAAGGCGTAGATGTTTTCCGGGGGGACATCCCACCATTTGCGTGTACTGCCCGAGCGCAGATCGGGCGGCACGTGAATGGTGAGCTCGGAGGGTGCGGACTGCCAGCCGTACCAGAGCCCGCAGCACAGCAGTGCCAGAATCGACACGGCCAGACGCAGGCTGAAGATATGCGCCTGCTGCGCATCCACCTTGTTGCGGAAGCGGCTCATGGTGTGACCCTCGCATGTCGACGCGTGCGGCGCACTGTCCAAGGCCCCGAGTGCAGGATCAACTGATGAGTACCGACACCCCAGTGCACTGCCAGATGCCACTGCAGACGTCGGTATAGCCAGGTTTCGGGGCGGGCGCGCTTGGCTCGGCGCATCAGCTTGCCACCGCCCAGCAACACCAGCGCCATGCAGATGAACATACAGGTGGGGAGGGTGGCGATGGAGGCGGTGGCCACCGCCAGCGGTGCACCGAGGATCACACCCAGGCCGGCGCCCACGATCATCGCGACCCACATCTCATCGTTGGTGAGTCCGCGTAAGACGGCCGGGTCACGATTGAGGCGCTCTGGGAGGAAGGTCAGCGTGCCGTCAGGCAGGGTGGTAGGGGCTTCGGACATGGTGACCTCACAGGATCGTCGCGGCTTTGGTGAGGAACCACAGGATCACCACCACCAGCAATGCGCCGACGCCGACCACCGCGCCGAGATCCTTCCAAGTCTTGCGCTGGTTTTGCACGTCGGCGTAGACGGTGAGCGAGTGCCAGGCCACGCCGAGGAAGGCGAGAGTGGCGATCAACAAGCCGAGCAGGATGCCGCCGTCGTAGGCGTAGTTCTTGATGGTGTCGATCAGCCCCGAGCCTTCGCCACGAGAGGGCGCTTCCATGGTTGGTAGGTCAGCCCAAGCCAGCGTCGAACTCAGCAGTACCAGGCCACCGAACAGGACTTGAGAATAGGATTCCCGCAACAGAACGAGCGGGCGATGGCAACGACGGGAGAGGTTCATGGCAAGTTCTCCAGGTTACGACAGCATGAAAAACATCAGCACGATCAGGGCGAGGGCCAGGCGCAGCGTGCTGCCGCCGAGCGCACCGAAATTGAGGTTGCCGGCCGCCCAGCCGCGGTAGCCGGTCCACAGGGCCCAGGTGCACCAGAGCAATGCGAGCACGAGCACCGATGATCGCCATAGGACCGAGCTGAGCTGCGGGGTAAATCCGGCCACGGCCGAAAACGCGCTGAGTTGGGCGTCAGTCATGCTCATCGGAGGTACCCGAGTGAGGCGCTTCAGCACGGTAATCACCGGTCAGCTCGACCAGATCAGCTGGCTGCGCACGCGAGGGCGATAGGTATTTGTGGATGCCTTGACGTATACGTCCAAGGTCTGCTGCGAACCTCGAATAATCGAAGCGATACCGGGCGCCTGCGGCATAGACTGAGCCGCTGTTGGCACGGTCGGCCAACAGTTCGATGGCAGTGATCTGTCGCTGCACCAGGCCGAGATCCGAGCGCTCCGGCGCGTCTTGAGCGCCGGCACCGAGCGACACTAAGCAGGCAATCAACAGGGCGGAGGGGGAAGTTTTCATGGCGAAATCCAGCCGGGCAACTGGCATTCACCCTGAGGCGTCAGACAGCTTTTGGCATGGATTAAAAAGATCACCGCGCCTTCGCTTTAGCTTTCCTTCGAGGAGGGCAGTTTTGGATGGGTGGCAGTCGGCCGCGATTCGCTGCTATCGATACTGGCGATGCTTAAGGCTTCGATTCCAGATTGCTCGGTCGGCGACTGCCGCTTCCGATAGCGCACGCCTGTAAAGGTTAATAGCCCTTTCGACGGGAGCTTGAAATAGAGATGACCCTGACCGCTTGTGTCCGGGACAAGCCATGCAGGGTTGACTGATGTCATTTTGATGCTATTTTTGACGCCTTTTTTTGTCACGGAATATGTACTGATGGATCACGTAGGATTTGCCCTTGGCATATCGGCACTGGCAATGGGCGCGCTGTGCGGGCTATATCGGCAGTACGTCATCATGTTGGTGACGGCCTTCATCCTCGCCGCGCTGATGGCGCGAGATGAAGCTGTTCACCATTGGATGCAAACCTTTTTGGAGAACCTGATCCCTATGTTCTTCTGCAGCGCATTGGCTGCCCACATAGGTTTTCTTGTCACGCGATGGATCCCGGCGCTGTCGAATCGCAAACGTAGCAAGCCAGCCGAACCTGTGCCCACTCCTGGTGAGTCCCCCTGGAAAACGCTCGGTTGAGACTGGGTTGGAAGACACCATGAAAGCACTCAAATTCCTGATCGTCGCCCTCACGATGTTCTCGGCGGAGGCCTCGGCTGATTTCTGCGACATCATGGCCGGCCCGGGTGCAGCAGAATGCCGAACCATCGCCTTTCAAAGTGGCGTGAAGTTTGTTGGCAACTGGGCCCTCCAGCAGCAAGCCCCGTCCGGTAGCCAGGTCAGCAGCATCAAGACCGACCTTGTGGTCGCGCACATGCCGGCACTGTACATGATCGACACCGAACGCCTGGCGCGCAGCAGCTTTATGCTCAGGTGCGAGCAGGGGCGCGGCAGCATAAGCCTGGATGCTCTGCCGCACATGCTGGCGCCGTCGGCAGCGTCTATCGACAGTTGGCCACTGACATTCCGCTTCGGCCAAGGCAAGGTGCTCACCGAGCGTTGGTCGGTCAACCGTAAGCGTGGCGTATTGCAGGCGCCTGCCGGGTCGGCCCTGCCACGGATGCTCCGTAACAGCCGCGACATGATGGTACTGACACCTGGGCCTAAGCCCGTAGACATGCCACTGGGCTGGATCTATGACCTTGACGGTGTCGACCAGGTGCTGCAGCAGGTTTGCTTGTGACTCTGCGCGAAACTGGCCAGCTGAAATGATATCGGCCGACGGCGGTCGTCAGCGTGTAGGACAAGCGCGAGAGGCCGGGTGCGGATGGTCATAAATCCCGGCGTTGGTAAAGAGCGTACAAGTATGTGGTACCTATAACTATAAGGGTATATCTGAATATTTAGTTGCTCTCGAAAGTTAGGTTTTTCCCGCTCTTCCTTGTTGTGACTTCGACACGTTCTCACGTTTGCATCGCTGCAGCGCTTTTTTGTATGTCCGGTCAGTAGTATTAGATGTTTTAGTGTGAAGGTCGAGCGAGCGCGATGACTCTTGGAGGCAGCCGTAAAGATATTGGCTTTGGACGATTGCCATCAGGTGTGGCGACGCTGAGGTGTGGAGTTAAAACTTTAGCTCGATCTATGCGACAACCAAGAAGGCTAAATAATTAATGCTAGGGAAATATCCATGAATTTTGATTTTATGTATTCTCCACCCGTTTTGCTTCCTCTTTCTGCATGCCTTGCTATGGTTTTATTCTGTTTGGTCAGCTCCTTGCTTAGCCTTAGTTTGACGCGGCCAGTCGTATTTATGTTTGGGCTTTGCTTTATTGGGGTCGGTATTTTTGGACACATCACTTTCCTCGACATGTTGGAGCGGTGTAGGGAGCTGGAAGCATCAGGTAATGTGTCGAAAGACGTTCTATCTCGGCTTGAGCGTTACTACTTAGTATTCGCTTACATGTTTCCATTCATATCGGCGGCAATTGGCACTAATGTTATTTCTGATGCGTTGCTGAAACACCATGCCTATGAGCGATCATTTTCTTTATTTGAGTTTCTCAAAGACCTTGTGCAAGCTGTTTTGATTCCGGTCGGTCTCGTCGTAGGCGTTGTTGTCTTGATCTTCTGGTTAATATTTTTGCCGGTAGCCCCCGTTCGTCGCATACTTCGATGCGTGCTCCCAAGAGTGGGGCGCTGGATTTACCTGCGATTTTTAAAGCTCAGCATCATTGCCCGAAGTAATATTCGTTCGTTGCGTGGTAGCCTAAGAGAGCCAGGTCCTGATGACACTCCCTAACAACGGGTTAAAATCATTACTTTCGCTTGCTAGAGGTCGGGTGAATCCGGCCCTTAGTTTAAAGCTTTTGGCCGATAGCTGCCCTTCAAGAGCTGGGTGAAAAGTGGGCAATCAAAGGTACTTTTTGAAAGTCGCAGTTGTGATCGCCACCATGCTGCCGAGGAGTGCAGCACAAGGCACCAGAACCCAGATAGGGTTGAGTGTCCAAGGCAGGGAAAGGTAGATCACCCACGGGCTAATCATCAGAGGTAGCAGAGTTCGCTTCGCTCGGTGGTAGACAAAACTGCTTTCTCGGCCCGCTCCGAATTTGCGTAGGTCACGGCGCATCAAACCGTCAACCGCACCGGTGATCACCGCGAGCAGGAACAGGGGAGTAGCGAGTATGAGAACGGCCAGTCGCACTACGAAAGTAAAGACCGTGAACAGGGCCGCCAGCAGATAGTCCTGCACCACAACGTAGACCTGCGCGAACTGCCCCTGCATTGTCGCTTCTCGACTGAGCAGCTTCAGCTGGGTAACGGAAGTCGCCCATCCAGAGCGCACTACGACCCAGTCGTTCAGGTGCTCGAGCACCTTGGCGGTCGCTTGCGCTGGCTCTTGCACGAGCAATGAATTCTTGAAGTGATTGCTGAGCCAGCCGAGCTCACTCAGCCACATGGCATGGCTGTGGTGCCAACCCTGCTCGGGCCAAAACCACAGCATGCCGGCGAACTCCAATACGATGGAGAAGATTAGCGATGCGAACAGCAGGCCGAGTAGCCGCAGACACAGCTCGACTAAGCCAAAGATGAGCCCCGTACTTCGCTGTGGAGGCGACGGACTGGCTGGGGTGATAGGCATATAGGCTCCAGAGTATCCAGTTGCTCACGCCGTGCACATTAGAGTTGCCTGCGCCCTGGTGGCGGCTGCTCTGGATCGAAATCGACCGTCGGAGCGCCGCTGGTGGTGCTCCACCAACCCCCCGCATTGGTGTTGTAGGAATCGCGCATGCGCGCGGCCAGGGTCTGCAGGTCCGCCGGCATTTGGTCGTCACTGGCGGGTTTGGGCAGTGGCATACGCACTTTCCACAGTTGCCCCCCTTCCTGGAACGAGAACATCTGCCCCTTGGGCAAGGCGATGATGTGCGCCGGTTCGATCAGTGGTACGGCGGTGGTGGTGACCCGATCCTGCGAGGAGGAGGTGAAGTCGGTTCGGGCATCAGGATCGGCGGTGTCCGTCGCGCCGGAGATCAGGGTTCGGGTCTGCACATTGACCTTGGGCAACTGATTGGTCAGCAATTCGGCGGTGGCGGTTTCCCGCACGCGAAGCATCTGCAGGGTGTTGAAGTTGCCGATGACCTGGCCGGCCTTGGCCCGGTTGCCGATACGCGCCTCAATGTCGCTCAAGGTCTGGGTGTAGGCGGTGACCTGGATACCGGCGCCACCGCCCTTGTTGATCAGTGGAATGAACTCGTCGCCCATGAGTTCGTTGAATTCGTCGGCGTGCAAGTTGATCGGTACCTTGTCCGCGGCGCTGGAGGAGCCTGGCAGCCCGTGGTCAATGCCGTGCTTGTAGATATGGCCGGCGACGGAGACCAAGTCGGCAAACATCGAGTTGCCGACGGCAGCCGCCACTTCGGCATCGGACAGCGCGTCCAGGCCGACGTAGACGATGCCGCGTTTGCGGATGACCTGCAGCCAGTCGAAGATCGGCCGTGGATCGTCGAGGTCGGTGTAGTTGGGGGCGAGCAGTTGTGCGGTCTTGCCGCTGGTGAGTTTTTCCAGGAGTGGCAGCAGCGAAGCGACGATCTTGTCGAAGTAGGTGCGATCGTAGCGCACGGCCGAACGGAGGCCGTCCATCACCGGATCGAAGATGCGCTTGGCGGTCAGGTACTGCTCGATGGCGACCACGCGCTTTTCCCGACCAACCATGTGCCGCGGTATGTTCTTCTCGTTCAGCCGGCCTTCGATTTGCACGATCGCTTCCCAGGCCTGAGGATCATGGCGGGCGAAGAAATGCTGGGCATACTCGATGAACAGCGCATCGATGTTCACCACGTGCCGCTGGATCTGCAGGTAGTCCGGGCGCCGGCCGAGCTCGATCAGCGCCCGGGCGATGATGTTGACGAAGCGCCAAGCGAACTCGCGAAAGGCTGCGGAATTGCCTTCGCCGCTCAGTTGGCCGGCGATGCGGGTGGCGACTTCGGAAATGCGGCCGAAGCGGCCGATGGCGTTGTAGCGTGCAGAGATCTCCGGCCAGCCAAGGTGGAACACGTAGAACTCATGCTCGCGGCCGGCCCGCCGCGCTTCCACATACATGCGTTTGAGCAGGTCGGCATCGCCCTTGGGGTCGAAGACGATCACCACTTCCTGAGTAGGGCGGTGGATGTCCTGGGTGATGTACACCTCGGCCAGGCGTGTCTTGCCGACCCGGGTGGTGCCCAGGACCAGGGTATGCCCGACGCGTTCGCCCAGCGGCAAGCTGGCTTCCTGTTCCTTCGGCTCGACGCCATGCAGCAGCGGTGAGCCACCCACCGGCGGTAGCGGCCGCACCGGGTTGAATGGGCTGTCCCAGGCGGTCAGGCGGGGCAGCAGTGACAGCCCGGGTGGGGCCTTCTCCAGCAAGTGCTCCATCCGCCGCGCCCACTGGTGGGCAGCCGATTGATTGACGTAGCGGGCCAGCGCCGGATCCTGCGCCTCGAGCAGACGCTGGGTATGCAGGCGAGTCCAGCGAAAGCCGCGGCCCATGAACAGGCGCTTGCCGCTCACCGGAATCTGGCGACTGGTCAGCGAATAGCGCGGAAGGCGGCGGATGTTGCGCCGGTAGCGCAGAACAATGCGTGCCTCGTTAAGCCGCTTCAGACCGAATACGGTATAGGCCAGTGCCATGCCTGCCCCTACCTCGGGCGACAGGGCTACTGCCCAGGGCGAATGCAGGCACAGGGCGCCGGCACCGGCGCAGATGCCCACGGTGTACAGCTCCACCGCAGGGCGCAGCAGGGACTCCATCGCATGTTCGCCCATGATGCACCCTCACTGTTCCAGGCCGGTGGGCGTGATCAGCACCGGGTAGTGCTGCAGTTCCAGGCGTTCGGCGATGTCGTCGCCACTCACCGGCCAGATGTTCAGCCCCGGGGCTGCCGCCTGGATACGGCGCAAGGCTTGGGCGTCGGCCACTTCAACAGCCAGGCCGCTGGCGCCCAGGTCCTGCAGCCTCTGTGCATGCTGGGCCAACCATTTTAGGGATGCGGGGTCTTGCCCGACCAGGAACAGCGGCGTGAACCCTGGCAGCCTCAATGCCCTTGGCGACACGGCACCGGGTGAAAGGCGTGTACTGTGTACGGGTAGGGCCCAGGTCAACGCGCGGGGATCGGGCAGTTGGCTGGGGGCCGCGAGCGCGCCAACCGTCCACCACAGGCAGGTAAACAGCGCTATCCAGCACCAGCGGTTCATGGCCGCGGCCCGCTCGGAGAGGACACGACTGCCTGCACACGTTGCCAATGCTGGCTGAACTGTCGGCGGTACTGCGCTGCGGGTTTACCGCCAGCAGGGCGGTGATAGCGGCCCGCCGCCACGACCCAGTCACCGCTGTCGGCATAGTGGGCGCGTAGCAGCTCGGCAGTCACAGCCAGGTTGGCGCGCGGATCCAGAGCCTCGCAAGCGCTGCGGTAGCGGTCTGGGTGGTAGCCGAGGTTGGTCTGGCCCAGCCCGACATCGATTTGCTTGGGGTCGTGACGAATCAGCGCCTGTTTGAGTGCGGCACACGCCTCATCACGACGGGCGAAACGCTGCGGCATGCCAGCAACATTCAGGGTCCAAGGCCAGGGCATAAGGTGACCCCGCAGTGGCGTACCGCTCTCCTGAAGGGCAATGGCGAACAGCACGGAAGCGGGGATGCCGGCACGCGCGGCGGCCAGTTGATACGCAGGCGGCGGCAGCGCGTCCGCGTGAGCGGCTGTGGCACTGGTCAAGACCAGCGCCAAGATCAGTCGATGCGCTGCCATTTTCCGTCCACTTGCTGGAAGCGCGCCGGCAAGGGGCGGCTGGCGCCCAGGGCGAACCAGCGGCCGCGGTCATGATTGAGAGTGACCTGGCCACTGCTGACCTGGGCGGGGGTAATGCCCGCGCCCCGCGCCCACTGGCGTAGACGCTTATCGTCACCCTGGCTGCCGACCAGGTACACGTCCAGGTGCGCGCCGCTACGCAGCCACTGCTGGGGTGTTGGTGACACAGGGGGGGCAGCGTTCCTCCACAAACAGGGCAAAGCGGCTAGCAGGGGTTGCCGCTGGATCGTCGGCCATGCCCTGCACGGGCAGCATGCCCGGGAACAGGCGCGCCCAGGCAGCGGTATAAGCCTTCTGGTAGGCCAACTCGCGCTCGGCGCGCTTGGCCTCGAGACGGACCTGCAGCTCGGCGTAGCGTTGCCGCTCCTGGTCCGAGTCGGCTTCCACGCCGAGGGTGGTGAGTGGGTCGAGCTGCGGCGACCAGTAGTGGCGGGGCCCGGCCTGCAGCCGTTCAAATTTGGCCCACTCATCATCGGTCAGCCCCCAGGCTTTGGCCCGAGCGGCAGCGGATGGCTGCCGATCCAACAGTGTCTGTTCGCTGAACTGCGGGGCCGAGTCGATCAGCTTCGGCGCGCTCCACGCCACGCCTGCGAAGAGGCAGCTGGGGAGCAGGATGAGCGAGAAGATGGAGATCCGAGTCATACGCACCTCGTCACGGCAGTGGCAGTGTGTGGTCGCCATGCCCCGGGACATGGAACATCACCTGGTCCGCGCGGATGGCGCGCAGCTGCCAGCTGTTCAAGCTGTCTCCCGGTTGCAGCAGGTGCACAGTCGTCAGCGAATGGGCGCCGGCGGGCAGTGCTGCCACAAACCTGACGTCACCTCGGGTCTCGATACCCAGCAGGGTGAAGGGTGGGGTCAGAGGCTTGGCCTTGGCTTTCTCACCGCTGGAGGCCTGCGGTTGCGTATTGGCGGTTGCAGGCGCAGCAGGGCGGGTCGACAGTTTCTCGAGCGTGGCCTCTGCCGTGGCCAACCGTTGTCCCCAAACCGTCAGATCGGTGCTGCTTGGTCCTGGCGGTTCTGCCTGGAGCGCCTTGAGCGACACGGCCAGCTCATCCTGCTGCAGGCCGAGGGCGGCCTGCGCCGCAGTGTGTCGACCTTGCGCCTCTCCCAACGCCACGATCTGCGGCTGCAGCGTCGTGAGCCGGTTGGCCAACGCATCGATATCGCGGCGCAGGGCCGGCGCCGGATCGGCCGGGGCGTTGTGGGCCGCAGCCTGAAGCTCAGCCAGTTGCTGATGATGGTTGTACGTTTCGGCGGCGAGCACGGCGGCGCCCAGGCACAGGGCACCGACCACCAAGGCCTGAAAATGGAGGACCTTCATAGCGTGAGCTCCAGGGTCGAGGAGGGGGGGGCGGGCGTCGGCACGCGCAGGATATAGCACACGGTCCGTTCGACCGGATCAATGTCGAGTCGCCAGGCCGGGCCGCCGATGATGGTCAAGGCGTCCAGCAGTGAGATGGGGCCGAATTGGTGCTGTACTGCAGGCAGAGGACGACGGAACAAGGGATCCACCGCTGCGCTATCGGCACACAGCGCGTAGCCTGAGCGTTGCAGCACGTGACGCAGGGCTTCACCGACGGTGGCATGCAGGGCTGGTGCAATTTGTACGTTGACCAATTGATACAGCGGCTGGCGCTGCTCCAGCGTCGGCCGGGTGGTGACCAGGGTGTAACGGTCCTGGCGGACCCAGGCCGGAAGCTGGGCTTTCGGCTTTGGCAATGCCGCCGGCAACGCGGGTGGTGCTGCCGGTGCTGGGGCCGGAGGCGGTGGCGGCGTGCTGCAGCCCGCCAGGACGAGCATCAGGCCGAGGGTGGAGAGCGTGGGTGTGTGCATGACCGTGTCTCGACAAATGTTGCCGATACGATGGCGAAGGCGTGAGTCAAGTCCCCACTGGAAAACCGAATCTGGCCAGCCAGCTTTTCTATCGGGCATCACAAAAAAGGCGCCCGGGAGGGCGCCTTGGTCATTCTTCGGTGAAGAGCGGTAGTTCCGCCAGTGGTGCGGCGTCAGGGTCAAAGATCAGCAGGCGGATGTCTGCCTGGCCTGCCAGCATCAGCAGCTGGAGCAGCACCGGCGGGACATGGTCATCGCGCATGCGCCCACAGACTTCGCTGGCGCTCCAGCCGATCCTGCTGGCTTCATGTGCCGCTACCCAGGGTGTCGAGTACAGCTTGCACCCCACGGCATGGTTGCTGTTGAGCTCGAAGCACTCGAAAAAGCCCGCTGGCGAATTGCACCAGGTGCACACCTGCAGGAACTCGAACTCGTCTTCGGGCAGGTGGGCGCTGCTGATTTCCCAGCTGCGGCTGTAGTGCCCGGTGGCAAAGGACAGTTGTTCGATCAGGTTTTGCGCAGCCTCGACGTTGCCGAGGTCGCCGATATGCATCGGGCGTCCGAGCTGATTGCCCATGATCTGGTAGAGCACCGTGTTCACCAGGCCGTCGGCCGGGCAGCGCATGCGCACAAACTCGGGCACGCACACACCGTCTGTGATCACCGCGACGTCGTCATCGAATAGACACGGCTGCAGGGTGATGGCTTCGTTGGGTAGCTCGTTCTGAGCCGGATGCAGCGTGCGGTAGCACGGCGGGCAATCGTCGGCATAGCTGATCTGCAGGACGCGCTCATAGCGCAGGTCTTGGAAACCGCGAAGAAACGGATTGGTAAGGGAAGGGTGCATGGTGATTCTCCGGAAGCGCCGAGGCCACCCCGAACGGGCGGTGACCTCTAGGGCAAGGTGGGCTGTCACATCCAGCCGTACTCGGCCAACGAAAGCGGAGTGCCTTCGCCGACGATGATGTGGTCCAGGACGCATACCTCGACCAGGGCCAAAGCCTCGGTCAGGCGGGTGGTGAGCACCCGATCGGCGCCGCTCGGTTCCGAGCAGCCGGAGGGGTGGTTATGGCTGAAGATCACGGCGGCGGCATTGTGTTCGAGTGCCTTGATGACGACTTGGCGTGGATACACGGAGGCACCGTCAATGCTACCGGTGAACAGGATGTCGAAGCCCAGCACACGGTGGCGCGAGTCGAGGCAGAGCAGGGCAAACACCTCGTGGTGGTAGGGGGCGAGCTGCAGTTTCAAGTAGGCTGCGGCATCGGCGGGGGTTATCAGCACCTCGCCGCGCTGGAAGTGACGCTGGTCCAGCAGCTGCAGGGCCTCAAAGATCAGCGCATCCTCACGGGCGCGCTGGGCCAGTACGGGATCGAGCGGGTCGACCAGGTTCAAGGCAGTGTTCATGGGCAATTCCTCGTGAGAGATGGAGCGCCCTCCTAAGGGCGTGCCCCAGGCTGGTTTAGGTGTGTGATCAAAGGCGCGTGAAGCGATGTCGCGTGCCGTGTAGGGGGCTTTGGCAGCTCTCGCACGGTTGCGTGGAAAAGGCCTCGATACCGGCGCCGGTATGCGGGTCGAAATCGGCGCTCAGCGGTAGCAGGGCCTGCAGTTGAGCGCGCATGTGTGAGATGCGTTGCTCGACTTCAGCCTCGCTGTAGTACAGCGACAGCGCGCTGAAGTCGTCGTAGGCGACCGCCTGCAGGCAGTCTTCGCAGAGCCAGAAGCTTTCCATGGCGACCTCCGACGTGAATGAACAACAGGCGCTCATAAGAGCGCCTGCTGCGTGCGGTCAAACTGCCTCAAGCAGACTGGCGTGCGGCGGTGGATTTACGTGCAGCGGGTGGAGTTGGCTGGCCTTGGTCAGCGTCACCGTCCACCTGTTCCGAGTCTGCTGATTCAGCAGCCTCAGGGGCGGCGGCGTCGGTGCGCGCTGGCGCACGGTAGCTGAACTGACCATCGACCTTGATCCACTCGATGAAGATCAGTCGGCCTTTGAGGCTGGCGCCGGGTTGCCCCTTGCGTTCGCCTTTCTCGTACATGAACGGATCGACCCAGAGGTCGCCGATGCGAAACGCGATGAGGACCTTGCGTTCCGCGCGGACGTCTTCCAGGTGTTCACGGATCAGCCGGTCGGCTTCACCGCTGGCGACCTTGCAGTCGAAGCGGGTGTACTCGACGTCGTCCGAGGCACCGTGCAAGGCAGCGATGTCACAGGCCATGAACGCTTGGCCGCGGCGAACCGGGACTTCGCGAACACGGTTCAGGTAACCGATGCCTTGGGTGTGCAGGTTGAAGTAGGTGGTGGGGGCGTTATTGCTTGCAGTCGTCATGATGGAGCTCCTGTTCAGCAGAACGCGGACATCCACCGGCCCTGGCGGCTGGTGAGTTCCGCAAGGGGAAGTGCAAACACATGATCGGTCGAGAAGGCGCTCATCACCGATGGGACGGTGACCGTGCGAGCTGCCGAGCGCGAGTCGCACTTTGGGGGAGGACCACCCGAAACGGGCGTAGCCTTGAAGGCCCTGGCTACCTGGGTGCTGTCAACGACAGCGAGGTGCAGCTCATCTATAAAGCGCTGCAAAAGGCCCGTCAACCGTGGTTTTCAGGCGGTCTGAACGGGCGGAATCGGGTGGCTTTCGGTGGATTGTCGGCGGCGAAAAAATAGCCCGACGGTCATCAGGCTAGGAGGAGTTGGACCACCCTTGACCCGGCGATATGGCACCGGAGTCCGTCGCAGACCTCCACTGCCGATCCACCTGGATCAACCGACCCTTGTCGTGGCCTGGGTCGGAATCAACTGGCACGCATCCGCGCACAAAAGGTGCCCAGTGTTTCGCCGGCGGGCACCGGAGCTGAGCATCGTCGCCGAAGCGGATGACCCCTACGGCTTGATACAAGCCGCACGGGTCATCCTCCTGGGAGACTTGGAACGCTGAGAAGTCATCCGCAGATGTGCTGAAGTGTGGCTCCGAACTCTAGGAGTCTGACCGAGCTGCCCGGAGCGAATCGGTCTAGGTCGCCAAGCGGCGAGGGGCTCAATCACTACACCAGCGCGGTGGTGCGGCGTCAAGTCATGCGTTTTTCGACCGCTTGGCTTTCGCGACCGGTTTGGTGCCCTTGCATTCGGGGTAGCGGATGCACGACCAGAAGCTGCCGGTGCGACCTTTGCGCTGGCGCATGGTGCTGCGGCACACTGGGCAGAACGGCCCCTTGCTGGGGGGCGGGTGCAGGGTGAGCGTGGCGTTACTGCGTACCAGTCGAGTCAGCCATTCTGCCTGTTTGGCGAGAAAAGTCTCGACGCTCAGTTGGCCCGATTCGATGCGGTCCAGCGCCTGCTCCCACAAAGCAGTCATGACCGGGTCGGCCACCTCTGGTGGCACCGCTTCGATCAAGGTATGCGCCGCCGCTGAGGCGGCCAGGCTGCGTTTCTTCTTGGTCAGGTAGCCGTGGTCGATCAAGCCTTGGATGATCGCTGCGCGGGTGGCCTCGGTACCGAGCCCGCAACTGTCCTTGAGCTTCTGCTTGAGCCGCGGTTCGGCCACCTGATTGGCGATGGTTTTCATCGCTTTGACCAGCGTGCCCTCGGTGTAGGCCTTGGGCGGCTGCGTGCGCTGTGCGTTGAGCGTGGCGTCGATCAGCGCCACCGTCGCGGATTCACGCAACGTCGGCAGTCGCTGCGCCTGCTCGGCCGGCTCGGTGCCGTCAGCCTCGTTGATCACTGCCTTCCAGCCGCGGACCAGGATCTGTTTGCCGCGCGCCAGCAAATGGTCGGACTGGCTGTGTAACTGCGCTTGGGTTTTCAGGTACTCGTGCTCGGGCATGAACTGCGCGAGGTAGCGTGCGCGAATCAGCGTATAAACCGCACGCTCGCGCTCGGAGAGCTGCGCCAAATCCAGGGTGACGGCGGTGGGAATGATGCCGTGGTGCGCGGTGATCTTGCTGCTGTTCCAGGCGCGTGAGCGGCGACTGGGGTCGACTTCCTTGAGCACTGCTCCCAACGAGGGTGCGGCGGCGGCCAAGGCGTGAAGGACGCGTGGCACCTCATCGAGCATGCTGTCTGGCAAGTAGCCGCAGTCGGTCCGCGGGTAGGTCGTTGCCTTGTGGGTTTCATACAGGGCCTGGGCGGTGGCCAGGGTCTCCTGTGCACCCAGTCCGAGCTTGGCCGAGCAGATCTCCTGCAGCGTGCCCAGGTCGAACGGCAGTGGCGGCCCTTCGCGCACGCGCTCGACCTCGACGCTGTCGATCTGTGCGCTGCCGGCTTGCGTGAGGCGCTTGAGCGCCTGTTGCGCGACGGTTTCGTCAATACAGCGTCCAACCGCATCGCTGACTGCGGCCGGGGGCTGCCAGCGCGCTTGAAAGCGGATCCCGTCCTGCTTCAGGTGCACATCGACGTTCCAGAACGGTTGCGGCACAAAGCTCGCGATCGCCCGGTCGCGCTCGACCACCAAGCGCAAGGTGGGGGTTTGCACGCGCCCCACCGGCAGCAGCCCGTCGAAACCGGCGCGGCGACCGAGCAGGGTAAAAAGCCGGCTCAGGTTGATGCCGACCAGCCAATCGGCACGGGAGCGGGCGAGGGCACAGTGGTACAGCGGCAAGGTCTGCTCTCCTGGGCGCAAGGCTTCCAAGGCTCGGCGGATTGACGCCTCATCCAGCGCGGATAGCCACAGGCGCAAAATCGGCCCCTGGAACTGGCAGCGCTCGAGAATCTCCCGGGCAATCATCTCGCCCTCGCGGTCGGCGTCGGTGGCGATCACCACTTCGCTGCATGTCTGCAGCAGTTGGCCGATCACCTTGAGTTGGCCAGCGACCTTGGGCTTGGGCACCAGTTGCCAGCGGCTGGGAATGATCGGCAAGTCGTCCAACGACCAGCGCTTGTAGTCGCCATAGGTTTCAGGCGGCGCGGTCTCCAGCAGATGGCCGACGCACCAGGTGACGGTGATGTTCTGGCCCTGCAGGCAGCCATCACCGCGGCGGCTGGCCTGCAGCACCCGGGCGATGTCGCGGGCTTGGGATGGTTTCTCGCAGATGAACAGGCGCATAAACGTGCCCTCTCGGTGGGTACCGACAGGGTGGGGGTGTGGTCACGAAGCGCCAGGGTAAATCCGAAGGTGCCGCGTTCATATCGGCGGGCGGGTGTTACTTGCGTTGCGCGAGGTGGCTCGCCAGCGTTTTCAGAGAGTCCAGGGCGAATTGCTTATCCGCCTCATCGAGCTCCTTGATGATCGAATTGATCTGCACGCCCAAGTCCTGCGGCCGAGGGCTGATCGCGAGCAGCAGCTCATCGGCGGGGCAGCCGTACAAGTCGGCCAATTGCAGCAGCTTGGACACCGAGAGCTCAACGAAGCCTCGCTCCAGGCGCGACACCGCTTCGCCGGAGATCTGCAGGTGCTCGCCAACCTGCGCCTGTGTCAAATGCCGGGCACGACGATACTTCGCCAACTGGCGACCAATGTGATGTGGGCTAGGCTCTTTGACGGGCAATGGGGGCGCTCTCCAATTCGACCTATATGGTCGAGCAGCCACCCAAAGATATGAACGACTCATAAGGTTGACTAACAACCTTACGAGGCGTATCACCAAGAATAAGATGGATGACTCGACCGTCACCACGGAGGCAACAACTTGCACGGAACCCACCAGAGTGAGGCAGATGCGCTAGCGATCAAGGCCTATGAGCTGTTTATGGCCACCCATCTGGAACCGGACAAGGAGGAGGCTCGGGCCCGGCTGATTGCCTGGGTTCAGGAGAGTCCGCTGCACTGGCGGGCGTTCCTTGCCCTGGACCAGTATTTGGCGGAAGTGAAGCAAATGCTGGAACATGAGCGGCATAGGAGTGCCAGGCGAGAGTGAAACATCGGCAGCCGCAGCTATTGCCCGCTGGGTTGACTGTATGGCTCCAGTGA
>NZ_JABMCW010000080.1:0-19041 GCF_013179705.1 Pseudomonas sp. CM25
GGATGTAGCGGTTTTCTTCCAGCTGGCGGCTGATGAAGTCCAGGCAGTCGCGCCAGAAGCTGCCGCCGGGCGAATCCAGCAGCACCACCGGAACCAGCGGGCTCTTGCCCGTCTGGATCAGGGTCAGTACCTCCAGCGCTTCATCCAGCGTGCCGAACCCGCCCGGGCACAGCACCAGGCCGTCGGCTTCCTTGACGAAGAACAGTTTGCGGATGAAGAAAAAGTGGAACGGCAGCAGCTTGTCGGTGCCATCCACTGTGGGGTTGGCGTGCTGTTCGAAGGGCAGGGTGATGTTGAAGCCCAGGCTGTGTGCACTGCCAGCGCCTTCATGGGCAGCCGCCATGATGCCGCCGCCGGCGCCAGTGATAACCATCAGGTCGGAGCGCGCCAAGGTGGCGCCCAGCTCGCGGGCCAACGCGTACATCGGGTGTTCCAGCGGCGTGCGCGCCGAGCCGAATACGGTTACCTTGCGCCGGCCTTTGTAGCGTTGCAGGGTGCGGAACGACTGGTCCAGTTCACGCAGGGCCTGCAGGGTGATCTTCGCGCTCCAGCGGTCGCTGTCGTCATGGGCCATGCGCAGGATGGTCAGCATCATGTCGCGATACAGCGGCAAGTTGGGGCTGTCGGGGGCTACCAGTTGCAGTTGTGCGTCGATGTTGCTCAGGTCGATGTTGTTGTCGTGGAAGTGGCTGAACAATTGTTCGTTCGATTGGTAAGGCATGCAACGTCTCCTTCTGCACCAATACCTCTGACCTCAATCTAGACCCTCCGGCCCGATCGTGCCGGAGTGTTTACCGCAGCCGCCCGTCGGTATACCGCCACTGGCGGTGAGGGTTTGGTTAACTGGTGAAGCGAAACGTGTCGATGCAGGAGGTGGCGGTATGCATCGCTTGACCATCGAGGTGGACGGGCAGCTCTATCAGCTGCTTGAGAACGCGGCCCAGGTGCATCACCTGAGCCTTGAGGCCGAGTGTCGGCGCCGTTTATCAGGGCTGGAGTGCCAGTCGCGTTACTTGCAGGCGTTGCTGGCTGACATGCGCGCCGATGCTGACGATGGGCGCTGGCGCGCCCGTGAAGACGAAAAGGTATAGCTGCATAACAGCTGTTGTTACTTCTTCTTGTTGCCTGCCACGCAGCTGGCGCTGTCGAAGGCCTGATCCATGACCGGCTGGTTGGTCTTGTAGACGGTAAAGCGGTAGACCATTACCGCACCTTTGGACATCAGGTTGCGGTAGCCGCTGTTACGGCAGACGCTGTCGCCTAGCTGGCTGCGCACCTGCGCCGGGTTGGCCTGCATGCGCTCGGCGTGGCTCTGGCGCACGCTCAGGTGGTTGACCAGTGCCTTGCCTTCTACGGTGTAGCCCTGGTCGAGGATGTCCTCGTTGATTGCGCGCGGGGTGCCGACGCTGCTCTCCTTGGCGACCTTCTGCAACGTATTGTTCAGGTCGTAATCCTGCTTGGAAGCCGCGTGGGCTGCCAGGGGCAGAGCGAGTAGCAGGCTCAGGGCGGGGGCTATAAGGCGCAGCATGAATCTCTCCTGGTTCGATGACTGGCGCTTTGACATGCGCGGGCCGGCGGTGTTCCGTGAACCGTGCGGGCGCGAAGTTAAGGCACGGTAAAGTGTCGATTATAAGGGCCGCCTTGCCACCTGCACAGCAAATGGCCGCCGTTCTGGTAAACTGGCTCCCTTGTTTTTTTCGAGCCATCCTTGTGCCCATTTCCAACCTGTCCAGAGGCCTGCCGGCATGAGCCATGCGGTAGCGCGCCTGCGCGCCGAACGTCTGGCCCGCAGCGTCAAGCCTTTCATCGCCCGCGGCTCACGTGCCGAGCGCTGCCCGGCTTGCCGGGTCATCGCCACCCATTGCCTGTGCGCCTGGAAACCCCGCGTGCAGGCCGAATCGGGTGTATGCCTGCTGATGCACGACACCGAGCCGTTGAAGCCCACCAACACCGGCTGGCTGATCGCCGACCTGATCGACGACACCGCCGCCTTTGGCTGGCTGCGTACCTCGGTAGACGAGGGCTTGCTGGCCTTGCTCGACGACCCGCGCTGGCAGCCCTATATCGTCTTCCCTGGCGAGTTCGTCGCCCAGGAGCGGGTTGTCACTGAAGTGGTGCGTGAGCCGGGCAAACGCCCGCTGTTCATCCTGCTGGATGCCACCTGGACCGAAGCGCGCAAGATGTTTCGCAAAAGCCCGTACCTCGACCGCTTCCCGGTGTTGAGCCTGGAGGCCGAGCAGATGTCCCGCTACCGCCTGCGACGCTCCAAGCGGGACGATCACTTCTGCACGGCGGAAGTCGCGGCCATGTGCCTGGACCTTGCCGGTGACAGTCAGGCCTCGCAGGCGCTGGATGCCTACCTGGATGTGTTCAGCCTGCATTACCTGAGCGGCAAGCGGCGCTTGCCGCTGGACGACCAGGACGACACCCACCAGCGTTTGCATACCTTCCTATAGTCCAAGGGGCACAACCCCTGCTTTGGTTCATAATGACGGAGCTGGCAGCCAGGGTGGGCGAGACGGCAGGGCGATTGGCTTGATCACCCTCGACCGTGCTCGGCCTCCTTGGCGCCGATTCCCCACCGGGCGCTTCCCTTACCCCCGAACGCCCGGCACAGAACAGGATCCCTAGATCGATGGCCACTTACGAAATCCTGATTGCCGATGACCACCCACTGTTCCGTGGCGCTCTGCGCCAGGCCGTTACCCTTGGCCTGGGCCCGGATGTACGCCTGGTCGAAGTCGCGAGCATTGCCGAGCTGGAAGCCCGCCTGAGCGAAAAAGCCGACTGGGACTTGGTGTTGCTGGATTTGAACATGCCGGGGGCCTACGGTTTTTCCGGGCTGGTGCTGCTACGCGGGCAATACCCGCAGATCCCCGTGGTGATGGTTTCGGCCCAGGAAGAGGCCGCCGTGGTGGTCAAGTCCCGCGAGTTCGGCGCCAGCGGTTTCATCCCCAAGTCCAGCACCCTGGAAGTGATTCAGGATGCCGTGCGCAAGGTGCTCGACGGCGAGGTCTGGTGGCCACCGCAGGCGTTCGAGAAGGTCGATGTATCGGCCGAGGCCAAAGCCGCCAGCGAAGGCCTGGCCAGCCTCACGCCGCAACAGTTCCGCGTGCTGACCATGGTCTGCGAAGGCTTGCTGAACAAGCAGATTGCCTATGAGCTCAGCGTCTCCGAAGCGACCATCAAGGCCCACGTGACCGCGATCTTCCGCAAGCTGGGGGTGCGTACCCGGACCCAGGCCGCGCTGTTGCTGCAACAACTTGAATCGGTTGCCAGCAACTGACTGCGCCTGGCTTCACGCTTTTTTGACCCGTGCCGGTCTAGTCTGCTGGCCTTTCTGTCGTTAAGTGACTCACATGACATCGCCATTCAAGGGCCAGACCGGCCTCAAACGCATTTTCAACGCTGCCGGGTATTCGCTGGACGGCCTGCGCGCCGCTTTCAAGGGCGAGGCGGCGTTTCGCCAACTGGTGCTGCTTAACGTGCTGCTGATCCCGATTGCGTTCTGGCTGCCGGTCAGCCGCGCCGAGCGGGCGATCATGATCGCGGTGTGCCTGCTGGGGTTGATCGTCGAGCTGTTCAACTCGGCCGTGGAAGCTGCCATCGACCGCATTTCGCTGGAGCGCCACCCCTTGTCGAAAAACGCTAAGGACATGGGCAGCGCTGCGCAGCTGGTGGCGCTGACCATGGTGGCGCTGGTGTGGGGCGTGATCCTGCTTTAAGCGATCGGCGGCAGCACGATTTCATCACTGCGGGTAAAGCCCGCGGTGAAGTTGCGGCATAGCTCGAGGAACTCGCGCATGGCCGAGGTCTGGTACTTCTGTTTGTGCCAGATGAAGTAGAACTGGCGCATCAGGTCCAGTTCGGGGGTTTCCACCGGCACCAGGCTGCCGCGGCGGAATGCGTCACGCAGGGCCAGGCGCGATATGCAGCCGATACCCAGGCCTGACTCCACCGCCCGCTTGATCGCCTCGGTGTGCTCCAGCTCCAGGCGTATATTGAGGTTGGCGCGGTGATGGCGCATGGCCTGATCGAAGGTCAGGCGCGTGCCCGAGCCTTGCTCACGCAGTATCCACGCCTCTTGCGACAGGCTTTCGATGTCGGCGCGGCCCAGCTTGGCCAGCGGGTGCTGCGGCGCGCAGAACACCACCAGCTCATCCTCTACCCATGGCTGTACTTCCAGGTCCGGGTGGTTGCAATCACCCTCGATCAGACCCAGATCAATTTCGTAGTGAGCCACTTGCTGCACGATATGCACGGTGTTCTGTACATGCAGTTTTACCTGGCTTTCCGGGTGGCTCTGCATGAAGCTGCCGATCAGCAGGGTGGCCAGGTAGTTGCCGATGGTCAGCGTGGCGCCGACCGCCAGCGAGCCGAACCCGGACTTGCCATTGAGCAGGTCTTCGATCTCCTTGGCCTGGTCGAGCAGGGCCACAGCCTGGGGCAGCAGTTGATGGCCCAGGGCGTTCAGCGCCAGGCGCTTGCCGGCACGGTCGAACAGCTGGCAGCTTGATTGGCGCTCCAGCTCAGTGATCGAAGTGCTGGCAGCCGACTGCGACAAGGCCAGCAGGCTGGCGGCTCGAGAGACGCTCTGGTGCTGGGCTACGGCGACGAAGACTTGCAGTTGACGGAGTGTGAATCGCATATCGATATAACCGATAACACATATCTTGATAATCCAGTTAACAGATATTGTCGCTGCCCCTAAACTATCGCGCAACTGCGCGTTTTGCGCGCTGCGTTTTCTTCAGGAGCCCCATCGATGAGCAACATGAACCACGAACGTGTCCTCAGTGTGCACCACTGGAACGACACCCTGTTCAGCTTCAAGTGCACCCGCGACCCGGGGCTGCGCTTCGAGAACGGTCAGTTCGTGATGATCGGCCTGCAGCAGGAAACCGGCCGCCCGCTCATGCGTGCCTATTCCATCGCTTCGCCGAACTGGGAAGAGCATCTGGAGTTCTTCAGCATCAAGGTGCCGGACGGTCCGCTGACCTCGCAGCTGCAGCACTTGAAGGAAGGCGATGAGATCATCATCAGCAAGAAGCCTACCGGTACTCTGGTGCTCGACGACCTGAACCCGGGCAAGCACCTGTACCTGCTGAGCACCGGCACTGGCCTGGCGCCGTTCATGAGCGTCATCCAGGACCCGGAAACCTACGAGCGCTTCGAAAAGGTGATTCTGGTGCACGGCGTGCGTTACGTGAACGAAGTGGCCTACCGCGAATTCATCACCGAACACCTGCCGCAGAACGAGTTCTTCGGTGAGTCGGTCCGCGACAAGCTGATCTACTACCCGACCGTGACCCGTGAGCCGTTCGAGAACCAGGGTCGTCTGACCGACCTGATGCGCAGCGGCAAGCTGTTCAGCGACATCGGCCTGCCACCGATCAACCCGCAGGACGACCGCGCGATGATCTGCGGCAGCCCGAGCATGCTCGACGAGACCAGCGAAGTGCTGGACAGCTTCGGCCTGAAGGTTTCGGCCCGTATGCGCGAGCCGGGTGACTACCTGATCGAGCGTGCTTTCGTCGAGAAGTAAGCGCAGGCTGGTATGAAGAAGGCGACCCTCGGGTCGCCTTTCTTATATCTGGTATCCATGCATTGCCTGGTCCGGCCCTATCGCCGGCAAGCGAGCTCCCTCAGGTTCGGCACAGCATTCCAAACCTCTGCTGTACCTGTGGGAGCTGGCGGTGCAAGGCAAAACCCGGTCTATTCGACCCGCGTCTCGCCGCTGTACACCAGAATCGCTCGGCACCGCTTGCACAGGTACCGCCGCCCTTGACGCACCAGCTTGTGGCGCTGTGCAGTGAAGGGGAAGTCACTCTGCGGGCACGGGCAGCGGTAGATATAGCGAGTGGCCACGCGCCGTTGCACTTCGTAGTTGTGGCAGCGGTTGGGCGGCAGTTCGTAGACCCCGCGCATGATCAGCTGCCATTCCTCGCCATGGGCCTGGATGCGTTCGCCGAACAGCTGGTGGGCCACCAGATGCGCCACTTCATGGGCTACGGTCTGACGCAGGAAATCATCCTGGTTTTCCCGGTACAGCTGCAAGTTGAAGCGCAGCAGGTTCTCGTGCAGGTGCGCGACTCCGGCTTTTTGCCCGCGCAGCCTGAAGCTGACTTCCGGGCGCGGAAAGGAGCGTTTGAAGAAGGTTTCGGCTTGCTGGTAACAGATTTCGACGCGTTGTTTGAGCAACTCGGGCATGGCGGCATGGTTCTCCTGACTGGTCATTATGCCGCAGCCGCGAGCCGCCTGCCGAGCCACCGCCCGTCAGCGCACAGCCAGAGGCCGCCTCGCGGCGGCCTCTGGTTGATGCCCCAGTGTTGGTTGAGTCTGTTCTAGTTGGTGTAGACGGGCCCCACGCCCAGTCCCCAGATGATCACCGTGGCGGCCATGATCGCCACCAGTACCACAAGGCCTACCGCCAGCACCGAGCTGGAGAACAGGAAGCCTTCGTCAGGCGGAATGTTCATGAACGTCGGCAAGCCGACATACAACAGGTACACGGTGTAGCAGATTGCAGCGGTGCCGATCAGCATGCCCAGCCACAAGTGCGGGTACAGCGCGACCAGGCCGCCGATGAACAACGGGGTGGCGGTATAGGTGGCAAACGCGATGCATTGCGCCATGGACGGGTTGGCATCGTAGGTGCGCGCCATCCAGTGGATGAACGCGCCCATCACCGCAACACCGCCGAGCATTGCCAGGTAAGACATGATGCTCATCCAGAGCGCGCTTTCCATGGTCAGCATCACGGCGGGTCGGTCGCCGATCACCCAGCCAACCTGGGTGGTGCCGATGAACGCCGAAATAGCGGGAATGGCTGCCAGGATCAAGGTGTGCGTCAGGTACATGTGGCTGATGGTTTCTTCTTCGCCACGAATTTCCCGCCATTCCTGGTCGGGATGGGTAAACAGCCCCACAACGTGATGAATCATGCCTTCACTCCTCTCAATGTTGCCAAGCGCCCCCCGAATGGAGCGCATGCGGCCAGGGGCCTGAACACAGATGCAAGCGGTAATGTGGCCTTATGTCGCAGTATAGGAAGCCGTTACCGGCACAAACCGGGCTTTTTAGAGCAAATTGCGCTTTAGGGCGTGCTGCTGATTACATTGAAGTCTTTGTCGGAATGCCTACAGTGATGCCGCGTTTGTGGGTAAAATAGCCGGCTTTTGTCACACCTCGCGGATCCAAGCGCTATGGGCACCCTCTCGGTCAACCAGAACAAACTGCAAAAACGCCTGCGTCGTCTCGCTGGCGAAGCCATCACCGACTACAACATGATCGAGGATGGCGACAAGGTGATGGTCTGCCTGTCCGGCGGCAAGGACAGCTACACCATGCTCGACGTTCTGTTGCACCTGCAGAAGGTGGCACCGATCAAATTCGAGATCGTCGCGGTGAACATGGACCAGAAACAGCCGGGCTTTCCCGAGCACGTGCTGCCGGCCTACCTGAAGGAACTGGGCGTCGACTACCACATCGTCGAGAAGGATACCTACTCGGTGGTCAAGGAGCTGGTACCCGAGGGCAAGACCACCTGCTCGCTGTGCTCGCGCCTGCGCCGTGGCACCCTGTACACCTTCGCCGACGAAATCGGCGCGACCAAGATGGCGCTGGGGCACCACCGCGACGACATCGTCGAAACCTTCTTCCTCAACATGTTCTTCAACGGCGCGCTCAAGGGCATGCCGCCGAAGCTGCGTGCCGACGACGGCCGCAACGTGGTGATCCGCCCGCTGGCCTACTGCCACGAGAAAGACATCCAGGCCTACTCGGATATGAAAGAGTTCCCGATCATTCCTTGCAACCTGTGCGGCTCGCAGGAAAACCTGCAACGCCAGGTGGTCAAGGACATGCTGGTGGAGTGGGAGCGCAAGCACCCGGGCCGTACCGAAAGCATCTTCCGCGCCATGCAGAACGTGGCGCCGTCGCAACTGGCCGACCGCAACCTGTTCGACTTCACCAGCCTGAAGATCGACGAAAGCGCCACCCCGCGCTTCCTCGACGTGCTGAACATCTGAAGCCATGCGCGATTACCAGTGGCTGCACGAGTATTGCCTGAACCGTTTTGGCTCGGCCCAGGCCCTGGAGGCCTTCCTGCCGCAGCCGCGCACCCCGGCGCAACTGCGCGACATCAGTGACGACCGCTACCTGTCGACCCTGGCCCTGCGCGTGTTCCGCGCCGGGCTCAAGCACAGCCTGGTGGATGCCAAGTGGCCGGTGTTCGAACAGGTGTTCTTCGGCTTCGACCCGGAGAAGGTGGTGTTGATGGGCGCCGAGCACCTGGAGCGGCTGATGCACGACGAGCGCATCATTCGCCACCTGGGCAAGCTCAAGAGCGTGCCGCGCAATGCCCAGATGGTGCTGGATATCGCCAAGGCGCACGGCAGCTTCGGCGCGTTCGTCGCCGACTGGCCAGTGACCGATATCGTCGGCTTGTGGAAGTACCTGGCCAAGCACGGCAACCAGCTGGGCGGGCTGTCGGCACCGCGCTTTCTGCGCATGGTCGGCAAGGATACGTTCATCCCGACCGATGACATGGCGGCGGCATTGATTGCGCAGAAGGTGATCGACAAGCAGCCGACCAGCCTGCGCGACCTGGCGCTGGTGCAGCAGGCGTTCAACCAGTGGCACGAAGAGAGCGGGCGGCCGTTGTGCCAGCTGTCGGTGATGCTGGCGCATACCGTCAACCATTGAGATTGCTGGGGCCGCTGTGCGGCCCAATCGCCGGCAAGCCAGCTCCCACAGAGACCTCACAAGTCCTCAGTACTGTGCAATATCTGTGGGAGCTGGCTTGCCGGCGATTGGGCTGCAGAGCAGCCCCCGAATTCAACTGCCTTCGCCCGCGATGCGCCGCTCATGCTGGAACTTCCAGCGCACATACAGCAGCCCGGCAATGAACAGCCCCAGGCTGACCAGCACCTCAAGCCAGCCAAACACCGCCCGCGCTGGGTCGAACGCTGCCAGCACGCCCTTGATGAAATAAATATTCACCACGAAGCAGGTCCAGGCATGTGCCCGGGCGCTGCCCGACAGCATGCCTGGCAGCAACAGCAGCAGCGGTACCAACTCGATGGCCAGGATCACTTCGACCCGTGCCCCATGCAGGTTCGCGAACCACAGGTTGTTCACCAGTAGCAGGGCGATCAGGCCAAGGAACAACGCAAGGCTCAGCGCCCGCGTCAGGCGCAGGCGCGGTGCCAGCCAATCCAGTGGCGGCAACACCTTGGGCTGTTTAGCCACGCGCGGCCTCCAGGGCTTTGGCGGTGGTCGCCAGGCGTTGCCCAAGGGCGCGGCACAGGGCGATTTCATGTGGGTCGAGTTCACGCTTGCCATCGGCGCCCGCATGATGGCTGGCGCCATAAGGCGTGCCGCCGCCACGGGTGTCCAGCAGCGCCGATTCGCTGTAGGGCAGGCCCATCACCAGCATGCCGTGGTGCATCAGCGGCAGCATCATCGACAGCAAGGTGGTTTCCTGGCCGCCGTGCAGGCTGGCGGTGGAGGTGAACACGCCAGCCGGTTTGCCGACCAGCTCACCGCCCAGCCACAAGCTGCTGGTGCCATCGAGGAAGTATTTGAGCGGCGCCGCCATGTTGCCGAAGCGGGTAGGGCTGCCCAGTACCAGCCCGGCGCAGTGGCGCAGGTCGTCCAGGGTGGCGTACAGCGCGCCACTGGCCGGGATGTCCGGGGCCACCGCTTCGCATTCGGTGGATATCGCCGGCACCGTACGCAGCCGCGCCTCCATGCCGGCCAGTTCGACGCCGCGGGCAATGTGCCGGGCCATTTCGCTGGTCGAACCATGGCGGCTGTAATACAGCACCAGGATGAAGGGCGCGCTCACGGCAGGATCTCCAGCACTTTTTCTGGCGGGCGACCGACCACGGCCTTGTCACCGGCAACCAGGATCGGCCGTTCGATCAGCTTGGGGTGTTGGGCCATGGCTTCGATCAGTTGCGTATCGGTCAGCGCCGGGTCGGCCAGGTTGAGGGTTTTGTACTCGTCCTCGCCAGTGCGCAGCAGTTGGCGTGGGGCGATGCCCAGCTTGCCGAGCAGGGCCTTGAGGGTAGCGGCGTCGGGCGGGGTCTCGAGGTAGCGCACGATGGTCGGCGCCAGGCCGCGGGCTTCGAGCAGTTCCAGCGCGCCGCGGGATTTCGAGCAGCGCGGGTTATGATAGAGCGTCAGGTCGGTCATGTCGGGTCGCATCCAGCAGGGTGTGGCGGCTATTCTAACCGCAGCGACTGACCCATTTGCTTTAAAACTCGAGAAGGATTGACCCATGGCAAGGCGTCTGGCAGCAGTACTGGCCATCACCGCGAGCTTGTTGCTCGGTGGTTGCGGTGCCGATTATGGCGTGGACCAGCACGGTAATACGGTTAAGGCCGAGCAGATCGAAGGGCACTGGCTGGTGCTCAACTACTGGGCAGAATGGTGCGGGCCGTGCCGTACCGAAATCCCTGAACTGAACAGCGCGGCCAAGCAGTGGGCTGCCGACGGCGTCAAGGTGGTGGGGGTGAACTTCGACGGCTTGCAAGGGCAGGACCTGAAGCAGGCCGCGGAAACCCTGGGCATCGGCTTCACCGTGCTGGCCCAGGACCCGGCCGAGCGCTATGACCTGCCTCGCAGCGAGGCGCTGCCGGTCACTTACATCATTGACGACAAGGGCAAGGTGCGTGAGCAACTGATGGGTGAGCAGACCCTGGAAGGGTTGCAGGCCAAGATCAAGGCCCTGAAAGGCGCCTGATGTTCGCCTGTGCCGGCCCTGTCGCCGGCAAGCCAGCTCCCACAGGACCGCACAGCATTTGAAACCTGCGTTGTACTTGTGGGAGCCGGCTTGCCGGCGATGAGGCCGGTACAGGTTGGCGCTTCAGCCTTCTTCAGGCCAGAAGCGCAGCGGCTTGCCCTCGGCCGGCCATAAGCGCATCTGCTCCACCGGCGACACATCCCAGCGCTGCACGGTCTCAAGCGCCTGCAGGAAGCGCTTCTCCTGCTCCATCAACGCCGGCGCGCACAGCTTGCGGGTCTTGCCGACCTTGCCGAAGCTCAGGTGCTTGCCGTCCAGCGTGTAGGGCGCAAACCAGTGGTTGCAGCCGCCGTTGCCATAGGCACGGCCGTCGCTGGCCAGGGTTAGCGTCAGGTGGCTGTAATCGATCAGCGGGCGTTCGCCAATCCATTCCAGCACGTAGCTGCGCTCCTGTTGCAGCTTGGATGGTTCTGCGGCGCAGCCGAGCAGGCCGGTGGCAATCAGCGCGCCGGTCAGCAGATTCTTCACTCGGCGCTCTCCTGGCAACGCGGGCACAGGTGCTTTTCACCACGGCTGGCCCAGCCCAGCTCGGCGATACGCGCGCTGGCGGCTGGCTGGCGGGCTTTCTTGCCCAGCTTGGCGTCGACCGCAAACTCGAAGTCCAGCACGGCGTCGCAGCTGTCGCACTCGACCTGCCAGCTGAGGATTTCCAGCTCGTTGAACAGCGGGCCGCTGGCCACGGCAACCCATTGGCCGCGCGGATTGATCAGGTGGCGCACGCTCTCCACGGTCAGGCGCATGGACAAGTCCTTGCTGCCTTTGAGGGTGACCAGCAGGGTATCGCCTTTGTGCATCGAGCCACCGTTGCCGGTGACCTGGTAGCGGCCCGGCACCAGTGCACGGCACTCGATCAGGGTGTGTTGCGGGTTGAAAAGGGTGTAGCGGAAATCGTGCTCGACCATGGGTCCTCCAGAAATGCCGCGTATCCTAGCATTAACCCGAGACCTGATTCTGCGGATTGCCTGCCGCCCAGCGGCTGATGTTGTCCAGCGTGGTCGCGGCAATGGCATCCAGCGCCTCGCGGGTGAGAAAGGCCTGGTGGGCGGTGATGATCACGTTGGGGAACGTCAGCAGGCGGGCCAGCACATCGTCCTGCAGCGGCAAGTCGGAGCGGTCCTCGAAGAACAGCTGTGCTTCTTCTTCATAGACGTCCAGGCCCAGGTAGCCGAGCTGGCCGCTTTTTAGCGCGTCGATCAGTGCCGGGGTGTCGACCAGTGCGCCGCGGCCGGTGTTGATCAGCATGGCGCCGGGCTGTAGTTGCGCCAGGCTGTGCGCGTTGATCAGGTGCCGGGTGTGCTCGGTCAACGGGCAATGCAGGCTGATGATGCGCGCTTCGCGCAGTAGCTCGGGCAATGTCAGGTAGCGCGCCCCCATGGCCAGCAGCTCTGGGTTGGGGTAGGGGTCGTAGGCCAGCAACTGGCAGCCGAAACCGGCCATGATACGGGCGAACGCGACGCCGATCTGGCCGGTGCCGACCACACCGACGGTTTTGCCGTGCAGGTCGAAGCCGGTCAGCCCGTGCAGGGTGAAGTCACCTTCGCGGGTGCGGTTGTAGGCCCGATGCAGGCGCCGGTTCAAGGCCAGGATCAGTGCCACGGCGTGCTCGGCCACTGCGTGTGGCGAGTATGCCGGCACGCGTACTACCGCCAGGCCCAGACGCTCGGCGGCGGCCAGGTCGACGTGGTTGTAGCCGGCCGAACGCAGCGCGATCAGGCGTGTGCCTCCTTCGGCCAGGCGCTGCAGCACCCCGGCGTCGAGCTCGTCGTTGATGAACGCGCAGACGACTCCGTAGCCGCTCGCCAGCGCGGCGGTGTCGAGGGTCAGGCGGGCGGGTTGGAAATGCAGCTCCAGGCTGCTGCCGATGGCGGCGCGGGTGAAGCTTTCCTGATCATAGTGCTGGCTGCTGAATAACAATGCGCGCATGGTGGGGCTCCTTGATCATTGCTCGATTTCAGGCGCTCAGGCGGGCCTGTGCGGCCAGGCGATTGATTGCCGCATCCAGCTCATCCAGGGCCTGTTGCACCAGCGGGCTCTCCTGCTTGAGCAAGGTCTCGCTGCGCTGGCAGGCCGCGCGCAATTGCGGTACGCCGCAATAGCGCGAGGCACCGTTCAGGCGGTGTACCTGTTCGATCAGGCCGTCGCGGTCATCAGCGTCGCGGGCGCTGCGGATGGCTTCGCGGTCGGCATCCAGCGAGGCCAGCAGCATGCTCAGCATGTCGGCCGCCAGATCGGCTTTGCCAGCCGCCAGGCGCAGGCCTTCCTCAGCGTCCAGCACCTTCAGTTCGTCGCCATTGACCAGTTGCTCGGCCTGCAATTGCTGCGGCATGCCAAGGCTGAGGCCGGTCCACTTCATCACCACCTGGGCCAGTTGCCGCTCGCTGATCGGCTTGGTCAGGTAATCGTCCATGCCGCCGTGCAGCAAGGCGCGTTTTTCGTTGGCCATGGCATGCGCGGTGAGCGCGACGATCGGCAGCGGGTTGCCGCTTTGGGTGTTTTCCCACTGACGGATCTGTTCGGTGCAGGCGCGCCCGTCCATGCCCGGCATCTGCACGTCCATCAGCACCAGATCGAACGGCTCGCCCTGCACGGCCTGTACCGCGGCATATCCGTTGTCGACTGCCAGCACCTCGGCACCCAGGTCTTCAAGAAGCGTCTGCACCAGCAGCAGGTTGGCGGCATTGTCATCGACGCAGAGGATCCTCGGCTGGCGCTGACCAATGGCGCTGCTGGCCTCGCCCAGCGGTCGGCGCGGTTGTACCAGTTCCAGCAGCAGGCGGCGCAGCTTGCGCGTGCAGGTCGGCTTGGACAGCAACTGGCCGTGGCCGTTGGGCAGGTAAGGGTGGTACAGCGCCTGCTCGGTGGTCGGGCACAACACTACGCACTGGCACTGGTTGCGCTCGAGCTGCTGGTGGTATTTGCCCAGTTGTTCGGGCGACAGGTTGCCCAGGTTGGCCCCGAGCACGGCCAGCTCGAACGGCTGGCCAGCCTGGCTGGCGGCCTGCACCGCTTGCAGCAGCTGGTCGTAGGTGGCGAACAGGCTGACGCTGAGGCCGCAGTCTTCCAGCTGGTGCTCCAGCGCCTGGCGCGCCAGCTCGTGGCCGTCGACGATGGCAGCACGGCGGCCCAGCAGCGGCTGCAGCGGCAGTTCCTCGATATCGTCGTGGGCCTTGGGCAGGTTGAGGCTGATCCAGAATTGCGAGCCTTCGCCCGGGGTGCTGTCGACGCCAATTTCGCCACCCATCTGCTCGATCAGGCGCTTGGAAATCACCAGCGCCAGCCCGGTACCGCCAGGCTGGCGGGCCAGCGAGTTGTCGGCCTGGCTGAACGCCTGGAACAGCGTGCGCACATCTTGTGGCGACAGGCCGATACCGGTGTCCTGCACGCTGATGCGCAGCTGGGCGTAGTCTTCGTGTTCGTCTTCGAGCATGGCACGCACGACGATGGTGCCTTCGCGGGTGAACTTGATGGCGTTGCTGACCAGGTTGGTAAGGATCTGCTTCAGCCGCAGCGGGTCGCCGACCAGCGACGAGGGCGTATCGCGGTAGATCAGGCTGAGCAGCTCCAGCTGTTTGGCGTGGGCGGCCGGGGCGAGGATGGTCAGGGTGTCCTGGATCAGGTCGCGCAGGTTGAACGGGATACTGTCGAGGACCAGCTTGCCGGCCTCGATCTTGGAGAAGTCGAGGATCTCGTTGATGATGCCCAGCAGGTTGTCGGCAGACTTTTCGATGGTGCTCAGGTAGTCCAGCTGGCGCGGGCTCATCTCGCTTTTCTGCAACAGGTGGGTAAAGCCGAGGATACCGTTGAGCGGGGTGCGGATTTCGTGGCTCATGTTGGCCAGGAACTCCGACTTGATGCGGCTGGCCTCCAGCGCCTCCTTGCGCGCCATGTCCAGCTCGATGTTCTGGATCTCGATGGTTTCCAGGTTCTGGCGCACGTCCTCGGTGGCCTGGTCGATGCTGTGCTGTAGCTCCTCGTGGGCGTTGTGCAGGGTTTCGGCCATGCGGTTGATGCCGCGCCCCAGCTCGTCCAGCTCGTGGCTGCCCATGGCGGGCAGACGTTCTTCCAGGTGGCCGTCCTTGAGCTGGTTGACCGCGTGCTTGATGCGCTCGATAGGGTCGTTGATGGTGCGGCTCATGCGCAGCGCCAGCAGGCCGCTGAGCACCATGCAGGCGAGGATCAGCAACAGGCTGGTGAACAGGTTGCGGTACCCGCGCAGCAGCGTGCCGTCGTGCGACAGCTCTATCTCGACCCAGCCCAGCAGGCGTTCGGCTTCGGCCGGTACGGCATCGGTGGCCAGGTCGCGGTGGTGGCCGAACACCGGCATCAGGTAGCGGGTGGCGTCATTGCCGCTGCGCTGCAGCAGCTGGGTGCCGGTGCCGCCGCTGGGTGGCTGGTTGAGCATGCTGGGGCCGGCGTGGGCCAGGCGCGTGCGGTCCGGGGCAAGGAAGGCAACTGCGCGCACATCAGTTTGCTCGAGGGTTTGCGCGGCGATGCGCTCCAGTTGCGCCGGGGCCAGTCGGGCCATGGCAGGCGCGGCCAGCGGCGCCAGTTGCTCGGCGATCATCTTGCCCCGCTGCAGCAGCTGGGTACGCAGGTCGTTCTGTTGCAACCAGATAAAGTAGCTGCCCAGCACCAGGGCCATCAGGCCCGCTGGCAGCAGGGCCAGCAACAACACGCGGCTGCGGATTCCCAAGCGATCGAGCACACTCGCCTCCTGTGATGTGCCTGGATGCCGTCAAGCGCTGACGGCCAAGCCGGCAAGTTACTCCGGCTGCGATGCTATTGCACCTCTTTAGTAGGTGTTTTGCGCCGCTGCAGGGGCATTGGTCGCAGGGCGGTTGCCTGGCAGGCGTTAGATGCTCAATAATCGCGCAATTGAGAATAAATGGCAGTTGCCAATGAATCCTGTAACTATTTACAACTCCAGCATCCTTGCCATCGAGGATGATCCGGTGCTTGGCGCCTACCTGCATGAAGAATTGCAGCGTGGCGGTTTTCAGGTGACCTGGTGCCGCAACGGCCTGGAGGGCCTGGAAACAGCAGGGCGCCAGGTGTTCGATGTGGTGCTCATGGATATTCTGCTGCCCGGGCTCAACGGCCTGGACGCGCTGGCACAGTTGCGCACGCGCAGCGCCACGCCGGTGATCCTGATGTCGGCGCTGGGCGCCGAGGCAGACCGCATCAGCGGCTTCCAGCGGGGTGCCGACGATTACCTGCCCAAGCCGTTCAGCATGGCCGAGCTGCGGGTGCGCATCGAGGCAATCCTGCGCCGCGTGGCGCTGGAGCGTCGCCACCAGGCCCCGCAGGAGCAGGCCGGCTGTGGCGAACTGCAATTCGACGAGGGGCTGTGCGACGTGCGCCTGGATGGCCGCCTGGCAGGCCTTACCCCCAGCGAATTCCGCCTGTTCGACATCCTCAACCGCAACCTCGACGACGTCCTGAGCAAGCCTTTCCTGTATCAGCAAGTGCTGCAGCGTGGCTATTCGCGGCATGACCGCAGCCTGGACATGCACGTCAGCCAGATCCGTCGCAAGCTCAAGGGCATCGGCTATCACGAACGGCAGATTCGCACGGTATGGGGCAAGGGCTACGTGCTCAGCGCCAGCGAGGTGGAGTGAGGCATGCTCGACCGCCATTCGCTGTTCTGGAAGCTGGCCATCCTGCTGGTGGGCTTCTGCCTGCTGATGATCGGCCTCAGCTACACCTGGGGCCGGCACATGGAAACCCAGAACGCCTTCCTGTCGGAGCCTGCGCGGCAGGCGTTGCGTGGCTACGCTGGCGAGGCCGAGCAGGCCTGGCGCACCGGGGGGCGCACAGGGCTGGACCGCTGGGTGACGACGATGCACCAGCGCGAACGGGGTTGGGTGGGTGTGCTTGATCTGAACTTGCGGCCGCTCGACAGTGCCACCCTGAACCCGCAGATCATGCAGCGACTGACACGCCTGCGCGGGGTCGACTGGCCCATGAGCCGGCGCAGCGTCAACCAGCCATGGGTGCGCATACCGTTCCCGGGGGCGCCGGAGCAGGGCATGCTGGTGATCGAACTGCCGCAGCGGTTCAACCCGGACCAGCACCGGTTGCTGTGGCGCATTGTCACCAACGGCATCATCCCCGGGCTGTTCACCTTGATGCTGTGCGTGGGCCTGTATCGCATGTTGATCGTGCCGCTGAACCAGTTGCGCGAGCAGGCCAATGCCTGGCGCGCCGATCAGCTGTCGGCACGCCTCGACTCGCGCACCATTGCCCGGCATGACGAGCTGGGGGAACTGGCCCGCGCCTTTGACCAGATGGCCGAGCGGCTGCAGGGTACGGTGGCCATGCAGCAGCAGTTGCTGCGCGACTTGTCCCACGAAATGCGCACGCCGCTGAGCCGGCTGCGGGTAGCCTGCGATGGCGAAACCGACCTGCAGCGCCTGCGCGAGCGCCTGACCCGTGAAGTGGACTGCATGCAGCAACTGGTCGAGGACACCTTGCAGCTGGCCTGGCAGGACGCCGAACGTGCGCCGATGAACCTGGAGCCGATCGAGGTCCACGCACTGTGGGAACTGCTGGCCGAAAACGCCAGCTACGAGAGCGGCTGGTCGCCTGTGCGCCTGCGTTGCGAGGTGCCGGCCGATTGCTGGGTGGAGGGCAACCTCAACCACCTGGCCCAGGCGCTGGAGAACATGTTGCGCAATGCCATCCGTCATTCGCCGGCCTGTGGCCTGGTGCGCCTGGGCGGGCAGCGCGAAGGTGGTTACTGGTGGCTGTGGCTGGAGGATGAAGGCGGTGGCGTGGCCGAGGATGACCTGGAGCGGATCTTTGCGCCGTTCTCACGGCTGGACGGTTCACGGCCCGGGGACGGTGGCTTCGGGCTGGGGCTGAGCATCGCCCGCAGTGCCATCCAGCGCCAGGGCGGGACCCTGTGGGCGCAGAACGGCAAGCGCGGGCTGCGGCTGTGGATGAGGTTGCCGCTACATGCGCCGGCCGCCGCAGCGGCCTAGACGGCAATCATTCCATTCAAATCAGGCTTATATAGCTTGTAGCTATATGCACCACAGATTGCGTGATATGGCCCGGAAGGGTTTGCCGGTATGATAGGCGCCCCTGCCGTCCGGATTGTGAAACACGCCATGACCTTGCAGTACCCAACCATCGCCGATTGCGTCGGCAATACGCCTCTGGTTCGCCTGCAGCGCATCGCTGGCGAAACCAGCAATACCCTCCTGCTCAAGCTCGAAGGTAACAATCCTGCCGGCTCGGTAAAAGACCGCCCGGCGCTGTCGATGATCACCCGCGCCGAGCTGCGCGGCCAGATCAAGCCCGGCGATACGCTGATCGAGGCTACCTCCGGCAATACCGGTATCGCCCTGGCGATGGCGGCGGCGATCAAGGGTTACAAGATGATCCTGATCATGCCCGACAACTCCACCGCCGAACGCAAGGCTGCCATGACCGCTTATGGTGCCGAGCTGATCCTGGTGACCAAGGAGGAGGGCATGGAAGGCGCCCGTGACCTGGCCGAGAAGCTGCAGGCCGAAGGCCGCGGCATGGTCCTCGACCAGTTCGCCAACGGCGACAACCCGATCGCCCACTACAACAGCACCGGCCCCGAGATCTGGCAGCAGACCCAGGGCAGCATTACCCACTTTGTCAGCTCCATGGGCACCACCGGCACCATCATGGGCTGCTCGCAGTACCTGAAGGAGCAGAACCCCGCTGTGCAGATCATCGGCCTGCAGCCGATGGAAGGCTCGGCCATTCCGGGCATCCGCCGCTGGCCCGAGGAGTACCTGCCAAAGATTTTCGACGCCACCCGCGTCGACCGTGTGGTCGACATGTCGCAGCAGGAAGCCGAAGACACCACCCGCCGCCTTGCCCGTGAAGAGGGCATTTTCTGCGGTGTGTCCTCTGGTGGTGCGGTTGCAGCCATGCTGCGCCTGTCCCGCGAAGTGGAAAATGCCACGATGGTCGCGATCATCTGCGACCGTGGCGACCGTTACCTGTCCACCGGCCTGTTCGATCCGAGCTAAATGTCCAAGAAAAAAAGCAACAGCGGCCTGCGCTTCCAGCCAGCCGGCGGCAACCGCAGCGCCCAGGTCCCCGTGGGCAAGAAACAGCGCCTGGAAATCGAGCGCCTGGCTGGTGATGGCCGTGGCATCGCCTTTGTCGAGGGGCGTACCTGGTTCGTCAGTGGCGCCCTGGCCGGTGAGGCCGTGGAGGCGCGGGTGCTCAATGCCCGCGGCAAAGTG
>NZ_JABMCW010000081.1:0-18929 GCF_013179705.1 Pseudomonas sp. CM25
CGCTGGCGAGGATCGCCAGAGTCCCAATACCTCAGCAGGACCCGGTTACCGGGGCTGACGGCGCCCTGACAAGACACTGGCGGTGATCAGATGCCAGCGCGTGAGCACGCTTCAGGATCAACGCAGTGCCTCATCTGTCGTTAGAAATTCCCGAGGCTGGATCCTGCCCATGAATGAACGCCATCACCTCATCCAGGACCGGCGCCAGCCCTCGCATAGGGCGGGAGAATGCTGCGATCAATGTCCCGTGGCCCGGCCTGGAGAAATAGAGCTCGCGCACGGGCACACCTTGTTCGCGCAAACGTCGGGCCATGCCCCCCGTGTTACGCTCGGGGTTGACCAGCTTATCGTCCTTTGCCGCTATCAAAAGCGCCGGGGGCGATGCGGCGCTGATGTGGTTGATCGGTTGGGAGTCGGGTGGCGAATTCGGAAAGAAGAAAATCGGTTTAACCTCCGGGTTTTCGATGGGCAGAAAGTCGTAAGGCCCGGCCAGGCCGATCCAGCCGCTAAGCACCGAAGGCTGCATATCCACGGCTGCCAGCCATTTGGGGTCTAGCGCAATCATCGCTGCGTTGTAGCCGCCTGCGCTATGGCCCATCACATAGAGTCGCGCTGGATCGCCGCCGTACTGGCGGATGTGTTCGCGCGTCCAGCCAACCACTCGCGCACTGTCGTCGAGAAAGCCCTGATAGTGCACCTGGGGATAAAGCCGGTAATCAGCGAGCACCGCTACGATACCGCGTGCTGCCAGCGCCTCGCCGACAAAGCGGTAGTCACTGCGTGAACCGCTGTTCCAGCTGCCTCCATAAAAGAACACCACCACCGGCACATCGGCTGCGCGGTTGACCGGCGTGTAAACATCCAGCCGGTTGCGCGGATCCTTGCCGTACTTCAGGTCAGATACCTTGTGGTAAGTGCCTGCGGGGGTGAGCAGGTTTAACACGTTCAGTGGTGAACAACCCAGCAAAAGCCCCAGCAGCCCGCCGACAACCCACACGCGTAGAGCTATCTTGATCATGGCTCGCTCTCTGAGACGGTATGCATTCAGGACTGCGAGCTTGAGTAACAATTCAGGACGCTTTGCCGCGTTTCCATTCGTTCACTCATGTGATCAGCTCGCTTTCCTGGATGTTTGCAATAGGGCCTGGAATCGAGGCGTCGAATTGTGCCTCAGACGTGCTCGCCGCGCAGCCAGCGCTGGTGATAGTGGGAAAGGCGAGTCAGTCCGAACAGTGCACCCTCACGCATGACATCTGCCCGTTCGCCAAAAAAGCGTTGAGTGCGCGTAAAGACGGCAACGGGCTCGCCGGCAAAGGCCCAGGCAAAGCACATGGTGCCTGGAGGTATGCCGGATTCAGGCGCGGGCCCGGCGATTCCAGTAGTGGCAATCACCACATTGGCATCGCTGTCTCTCAAGGCACCCAAGGCCATTTCCCATGCGACTGCCTCGCTGGTAAGGCCATATCGCTCGATGGTCTCGGGGCTGACGCCCAGCAGGCGCTTCTTGGCACTGGGCGAATACACCACATAACCACTTTCCAATACTTCCCCAGTACCGGGCACCGCTGCCAGCAGCGCCACCATGCAGCCCGCAGTGCATGACTCGGCTGTGGTCAGGATCAAGTGGTTGTCTTTGAGGTAGCCGAGCGCGGCCAACACAGGTTCGGTTGCCATGGGAGAATCTACTCGCTAGTTGTTTCCGGTGGACGCAATCCAGCGGTAATTGGTTCATCACACCTTGCGCCCGACCATCTCCCATTGGCATCTCGCCTGAACTTCGCGCTGCGCGCTGGCTTCCTATGCCTATAAGGGGCAAGCCAGGCGCCACCCGACCACAGTAAGGGGCAGGAGATCAGCATGAACAGAGAAGACCAGGCCAATTCGCGCAAGCCGCAAGCGCCGACCAGATCCAAAGGGGAGGAGGAGCGCGACAATGATGCCCATCGTCCTGATGGTTCTACCGGTACTTCCCATGACTCCACCGCGCAGAAAACGGCACGTGACAAAGGGCATGAATGAACTGGAAAAAACCCGATAACGCAGGGGTCAGGCTCGCCGATTGGCGAGCCTGTCTTTATCAGAAAATCGGCTTGCCGCGCATGGCACTGATATAGCTGGCTTTCATCGCGCTAAAGCCTTGATCAGCTGCTCATTGAATGCCGGAATGTCATCCGGTTGGCGGCTGGTGATCAGGTTGCCATCGACCACCACCTGTTCGTCGACCCATTGGCCACCGGCATTGCGAATATCGTCCTGCAGTGTCTTGTAGCTGGTCATGCGTTTGCCGCTGACCAGGCCGCTCGATACCAGCAGCCAGGCACCATGGCAGATTACTGCCAGCGGCTTGCCCGCCGCGTCATGACTCTTCACCAGTTGCTGCGCGGCGGGGATGATACGAATAGTGTCGGAATTCTGCACGCCGCCCGGCAGTACCAAGGCATCGTAGAGATCGAGTCCGGCACCTTCGAAGGTTGCATCTACAGGGAATTCGTCTGCCGGCTTGTCGTGGTTCCAGCCGCGCACAGTACCCTCTTTCTCGCTGAGGATATCGACCACGGCGCCGCTACTTTTCAATGCCTCCAGCGGCCCAGTCAGTTCCACCTGTTCAAACCCATCCGTGACCAGGAAGGCCACGCGCTTGCCATTCAGTTGAGCACTCATCGTCTGATCTCCGTTAACGTCAAACCTCCAATTGGGGCTGTTGCCTGGCCTGGAAAGTTCCTCGGTAATGCCGGACCGCCAAGCGTTCGCCAGGCTTCATACATAATCAGCCGCCATAATCCGCCCGCCGGTGATTGCGTTGCCGCTTCGCTGCGCTATGGTGAGAGCACCCCACAAATAAGACTAAAGTCGTAGGAGGTCGGCATGCGGATACGCGGTGATGTGTTTTGGAAATGGGCAGATCCAACGCTCCATCACAGGTCTCACGACGAAACACTGGATGATGGCACCACCATGGATATCCAGGTGCGACTGTCGCGCACCGGCAATACCCAGTTGTTCATCGGGGTGTATGCCGGGGCGGGGATGGCGCTCCATGAAGAAGCGTTCGACTCCCGGCCTGGCGAGTCGATGACCAGGGCATTGGCATGGGGGGTAGGGCGCGCCAGGTGTCTGGCCACCCATCAAATGCCTTTCGAGCGGCAAGTAGCGTAATCGCTCTGCGCTCTCAGTGATGGCGGCGGCAACCTGGCCGCCACTGATATTGGCCAGCGCCGTCTCGCTGTAGCCCGAGCGGCCGCTGGGCCAACGTCTTGATGAAGAGGTTCCAGCTGGAGTCCTGCAACCGCGCATCGACAAAGCTGTCCTTGCGCAATGGCCGGGTGAAGGCAAGTTTCCGATCACTACGGCATCATGCAAACCGTCATCGCCTTGTGCTCCATGAAACGAACCCCGTACCTAGTTCGCGGGCAACAAGATCACGAAGTTCTTTTTCATGTCTTCCAGCACGGTCCATTTGCCCTTGGCGCCCGGTTCGATAATGAACGTGTCGCCAGCGGCCAGTGTGACGGGGGCGCAACCCTCCAGCTCGATGACGCAGCATCCACTCAGGACGTGGCAGAACTCCCAAACTTTATAATCGATGCGCCACGCTCCAGTGCTGGCTTCCCATTCTCCGGAAATGCGACCTTGCTGTTCATCGTGATAATACTTGGACGTCAGCGTGTGAGGGGTGCCCTCCACCACTTCTTCAAAAAAGGGCAGGTCGCGCACCGGTTGAATATCCAGTTCGCGGAACACGGTCAGTTTCTTGATCATGGTTTTTTCTCGAGCAGGTTGTGGGTAGGGCGGTACATCAAATAAGCCTCACCGGTTACGCCCAGCATCGGGTGCGGAACGATCTGGCAGGTTTTAACAATCTCAAAACCGTGCCGTTCGTAGAAGCGGCGCGCACCGTGGTTTTCTGCATAATCGATCAGGCACAGCCCATGCAGTCCACTGTCCTCAGCGCGCTGCTGGGCGTGGCGAAGAAACTGGACGCCCAGCCCCTGGCTGCGCCAGTCCTCATCCAGGGCCAGGCTGGATATGTACAACGTATCGGGTATTTCCATGTCGGAATAGGGCGCGAGGACCGGGTCGGTCTCGACAGGCCTGTCAGGAATCGCGCGCAAGGCGTAGCTATGCATCATGCCGATGACGCGCCCTTCAAAAGTGGCCATCAGGCAGTTCTTGTAGGAAAAGTCGCCCTGCTCCCTGGCGTAGCGAGACGTACCGATACTCAGCAATGCTTCTCCAGGTGCGGCGAGCTTGCTCCATATGTAATCGGCCATGCCCTCCGAAGTCAGTTGAAAGAAGCGCGCGATATCATGCGCGTCCGAGGCTTGAGCGGGCCTGAAGTCGATAGGCATGTGTAGTGTTCCCAGGGGGATAGGGTGGTTAGTCTTGAAGGGCTACGCCTTTGACAGGGCGGTAGGTTAGGCGGTTTGCACGGTTCCCATCATGCTCTGGGCGAACACCGTCGGCACGGCGTGCGACATGCGTGAAGTGGCTCGGTGCAGTAACGCCACGAACTTCTCCGTAGTACCCTCGGGATCCATCACGGCATCTGGGCCCGACAGATTGATTGCAGCCGTTACTTTTCCCCTGTGATCTCTGATAGCCATGGCAATCGCGGTCTGGCTATCTCATCGCAGACGCCATCGTCGATCACCTCCTCATGTAGGGCTCGCGCGGCGGCCAGGAATCCACCCAGGGTGATAGGCTGCCTGCCGGTTCTGGTCGACCGTCATCAACTGGTCGAGCATGGCTTCATCGGGCTCCTTCTTCATTTGGTTTTCCAGTACTTCTGCATTTCCAGAAAAAGGAACGAGGCGGTCCAGGTGATCAGCACCAGGCCCGTCAGCGCCTGCAGGCCGGTGAGGTATTTGAGGTGGCCGGTGGGGACGATGTCGCCGAAGCCTATGGTGGTGTAGGTGGTGAAGGAAAAATACACGCAGTCCAGAAAGCTCCCGTCGAAATTTCCGCTGAGCGTCCCCCAGCCCTCGGCATGGGCCATCAGGTAATAAGCCAGGGCGAAGCACCAGACTTCCACGGCATGGGCCAGCAACGCGCCCAACACCCCCGCGACGATACGGAACCGGTTCCACAGCCTCAGGCGTGGTAGCCAGTCGTTCAAGCGCAGCAGGCATTCGTAGTGGATGACCACCACCAGGATAACGATCAACATATTGATCAGTGTGACAGTGAGCATCATCGTTACTCGGGACGGGGTCGCAGGGTCAATGCTAGCTCACGCCTGGCACCGACCAGGCTGCACGCTCGACGACATCGCGCTGGCGCGGCAAGTGGCTGGGAATCGTGTCATCCGCTCCGATTGGCTCGGTGATTGGCGAACAAATAAGCGCAGTGCGGTTTCGCAGCGCCGAACACCGCCAGCACATGGGTTAACGTACCTAACGGGTCAACCAGTCATTCGGCTAAGTCGCCCATTTCGGTACGGGTCGCCGCCTACCAGCATTATCGCTGTGATCTTTGGTGAGGTTCGACGACTCAGAGAATTGGGTTTACCCTGACTCAGTGCACCCCTATTAGTTCGACAGCAAGAGCGCGGAGAGCGTCCTTGTCCTGTTGAATCAAAAGTCCACTGTCCGCGTGTTCAAGCAATCGCTTGGCATGCCGGCTGCTTGAGGATTGAAAAACACGGGGGTTAATCTGCGCCAAGCAGGTAAGCGCTTTGATCAAGCGCACGTTCACTTCTTGCAGAGCGGCGCCGTCCCTGCTGATCGGTGCAAAGAAATCATCGAACAAATCATCTACCCTCAGGGTGCGAACATGTACCTGCGCGCATTCGCTAGCCTGGCTCTGTGTGACAGCCTGCAGTCTGCCCCAACACGTGAGGGATCGAATGCCACGGCCAATGATGTCGATCGCCGTACCTGGATCGTTCACTGCCGGAGACAGCGCCCGCGAGGCGATCTCCGACAGCACTGAAAGCCCGAAACGCGGGTCGTGTTCGAAGGTTCTTCTGAGCCCGATGGTCAAGGCTGCGATAATCTCGAGGTCCAGTGCATCATCGACATCGGCCGGCTCACCGTTCAAAGCCAGGACTCTTGCCAACACCATTCCCTCATGAACGAAGGCCCCTGGCAGGACTTCAACATAAATACGGACCTTGGCGTCGGTTGCAATCTTGCCCAGAGAGAGAACATCGATGTGCTGTACATACCCCGTTTCACTGCTTCTCAAGGCATGTGTAGATTCAGGTAGTACGAAGCTGTCAGGGTAGGCCGCGCCGCCCAGGTGGGGATGCTCGACACGCTGCTGGATGGCTTTGATTACTGCCCTTTCGACACGATCGATCGTTTCGCCCACGCGCCCTAGTTTGGAAAGATGATCAATCCAGCGCAGCAACGTGTAAATGATCAGGATCACGACTGCAATCGTAACGGTGAAAAGCAGCACGCGACCTTGGGTACCGTAGGCGCCAGTGCTCAGTGCAATGATACCGACGAGACTGAACAGAAACGACCCGATAAAAGTGGCCAGCGCGTTCTGGGTCGTCGCGTCCTCCATGACCAGCGAAGTGGCACGTGGGGTTACCCCACTGCTGGCGGCACTATAGGCCGACACCATGGTGCTCAGCGAGAACGTTGTCACAGCAAGCATGCTTGACGCGATGATGCCCAGTATCTTGTCAACTGCGTCCGCGCCGATGCGCGCAGGCAAAGTGGCCGGCACCGCATCCTTGAATACCACGGCCAGAAGCGCTGTCACCACCCCCAGTAGCGAGAAGAGTGTCGCTCTGAACCAGAGGCGTTTGGCAATCCTCGTAGCCAACCAATGCCACCGAGCTATCATTAAGGTCTCCTTCGCCGAGGGAACAGTCCGACGCTTTGGCGTACTGCCAGAGTAGCCTTTTTCACGTGCAGGCTGCTTGAGCTTCAGCTTGCTCCACACACCCCAGGCCAAGCCAAGCGCGGCCGCGATCACCGAAGCCGATAGCACTTCCCGTTCTCCAGCGTCGTTTCGTTGATCGCGATGCTGATGGTTGTGGTGTTTTTTGTGACGTCGGCGGACTCCGGTGCGCTGGTAGTGGATAACATCCTGGATCAGTACGAGCGCCACCTGCATTACTTGCACGTGGTGTGCTGAAATGGATTCGGTCCTGGTCTGGTGCAGTCAGGGCAGGGCGGTTCGCCTGCTGTCCAAGGGCGGACTTTCACAGGACCAGAAGTCTACGGCAGCAATGCGTTCGCTCGGCGGTCCTAACCAATAGGACAGCGGCTGGCACCAATCTGTCGTGCAGACTTGGTAGTCGCCAGCCTCGGGCGTCCGCCCAGCGTGCAAAGGCTGCAGCGGTGGTAAGTCGCGATGATAATGCCAAGTTCCGTCGCGCAGTTGAGCGTCGTCCGGAATTTCCATGCCGGCTCCGCTGCCTTTGACGCGGGCCTCTACCAGCAACAGGCCAGCCTGGGTCACGTGGTAATCCTCTTCCCAGCGGAGCTTTTCGATACTGTGCTGCCAGGCCAGAGTAAAATCCTGTAGTGGCAGGCTGGCCCAGACCACGCCGGCCAGCCCAAGACAAAGGCTGGTCATGCGGGCTGCCCAGAGGCTGGCCGACTTCGCCAGTAGTGCCAACCCAGCACTGCCGTACCCAACGCAAAACCGGCCTCATCACTGATGGGCGCGGCGAGTATCAACGACACACCAGCAGCGAACGCCAATAGACGCTCCCACCCGGGCATGGGTGCCCGCAAATGCCCAATCGACGCACATCCCCAAAGGACTATCGCGAACACGGCTTTGATCACCATGTACAGCGTGGCGCCCAGGCTTTCGCCTTGCATCATCAACGCCGGGTCATACACCGCCATGAAGGGCACCACGAAGCCGGCCAAGGCAATGCGCACTGCCCAGAAGCTGATCAACAGCCCCTTTTCCTTGGCAATCGGGGCGGCGGCAAAGCACGCCAAAGCCACTGGCGGTGTCAGGTCGGCCAGGATGCCGAAATAGAACACGAACATGTGCGAGACGATCAGCGGTACCCCAAGTTCCAACAGTGCGGGGGCGGCAATGGAACTGGTGATGATGTAGTTGGGGATGGTCGGGATACCCATACCCAGCACCAGGCAGGTGAGCATGGTCAATACCAGCGAGAGGAACAGGTTGTCTCGCCCCAGGTCAAGAATGTATCCGGCAAACGTGGTGGCCAGGCCGGTCAGCGAAATGATGCCGATAATGACGCCGACCAGCGCACAGGCAATACCCACCGGCACCGCATGACGGGCGCCTTCCGCAAGGGCCATGACGCATGCGCGCAGGGTGGCGCGACCGCCTTGGACGAAGCAGCACGCAATGGCCAAACAGGCAATGACCAGTAGGATCACGCCGATCCCCATGCGGAAAAAACCAGAGCACAGTATCCCCAGCGCAACCCAGAAGGCCGCTCGCAACCATGTCTGGTGGGCGCGCAGGATGATGGCCGAGCCAAGGATGACGATCGCGGTCAGGGCCAGGCCGACCATTCCTGAAAACAAAGGCGTTCGTCCGGAAAACAACAGCGCGACCAGGACCATCAGCGGTACCAGCAGAAACCAACGTTGTCGCAACGCGTCCCAGGCACTCGGGCATTGCTCACGAGGCAAACCATGCAGATGGCTGCGCCGAGCCTCCAGGTGAACCATCCAGTAGACCGAGCCAAAGTACAGCAATGCCGGGATGAGTGCGGCTTTCGCTACCTCGGCATAAGGCACGTTGATCGTCTCGGCCATGATGAACGCTACCGCGCCCATCACCGGTGGCATCAGCTGGCTGCCCATGCTTGAGGTCGCCTCGACGCCACCGGCGAATGCAGCTTTGTAGCCGAAGCGCTTCATCAGCGGAATGGTGAATTGCCCGGTGGTGACGACGTTGGCCACGCCTGAGCCGGTAATGGTCCCCATCAGTGCTGAGGAAAACACCGATACCTTGGCCGGCCCCCCGCTTCTATGGCCGAACAGCCCCATGGCGAAATCGGTAAACAGACGAATCATGCCCGCTTGTTCAAGGAAGGCACCGAACAAAATGAACAGGTAAATGTAAGTGGCTGAGACGTAGGTGGGTGTGCCATACAGCCCCTCGGTGCCGAAGGCCAACTGATTGACGATCTGATCGAGGCCGTAGCCTCGATGCGCAAGTTCTCCTGGCAAGTATTGACCGAGCAACCCGTAGGCCAGAAACAGGGCGCAAATGATGGGCAACGCTATGCCCATGACTCGCCGCGCTGCCTCAAAGACCAAACCAGTCAGCAACAGGCCCGCGGCCAGGTCACTGCTCGTCAGCTCACCGGAGCGTTGAATCAGGTCGCCTTCGAAGTGCCACTGGTAGGCGGCAGTCGCCATTCCCGCAAGCCCCAGCAGCCAACCGAGAGGTTGCCACGGCCGACGGTGACCCACGAACGAATAGCTCAGGTACACCACCAGCAACAGGAACCCCAGGTGTACTGCACGCAGTACTTGGGTAGAAATCAGGGGGAAGGCCGCTGTGGCGATCTGGAACACCGAAAAGGCCAGCGCCACGGCAAAAAGCGTGGCAGGCCAACGATCGGTGCTGGCGTGAAGACCTTGTTGGGTATCACTCATGCGCTGCTCCATGGCTTGAGGATGTCATCAGGGGAGCAGGTTTTTCTCCTTGAAGTACCTTTCTGCTCCAGGATGTAACGGAATGGGCAGGTTCTTGGCCGCATTCTCGGTCTGGATATCTTTCGCTGCAGCGTGGGCCGTGACCAGGCGTGGAAGATTCTCGAAGATCAGCTTGGTCATCTGATAGGCCAGGTCATCGCTGATATCGGCGCGGGTCACGAGGATGTTGGTGATCGCGGCAGTCGATACGTCTGCACTCTGGCCATCATAGGTGTTGGCAGGAATGGTGGCGGGCTGGTAGGCGTTGTTGCCGATCTTGGTCACGACGTCAGCCGGGACAGGCACGAACACGACTGGCAAGGTAGCGGCCAAATCACGGATAGCCGCTTGACCGAGCCCTGAGGACTGGAGCGTGGCGTCAAGTTGACGGTTTTTGATCAGTTCGACGGACTCCGCATAGGGCAGGTACTCGACTTTCCCCATGTCTTGGTAGGTAAGCCCTGCGGCTTTGAAGATGGCGCGTGCATTCAGCTCTGTGCCGGACTTGGGCGCTCCAACCGAGACGCGCTTGCCCTTGAGGTCCGCCAGGGATGTGATCCCCGACTCCTTGCTGGCGACGATCTGGATGTAGTTGGGGTAGGTGCCGGCGATGGCCCGGAGTTTCTTCAAGGGCGTTTTGAATCCAGCCTCTGCGTCGCCCTTCCAGGCATCCGCCACCGAGTCCCCAAGCGCGAATGCCAACTCCCCTCGACCGGCTTGTAGCAGGTTGAGGTTCTCGACCGACGCCTTGGTGGCTTGCACGGAGGTCTTGCTGCCCTCGATGCCATGGCTGTAGAGCTGTGAGATGCCTACACCTATCGGGTAATAGACACCGCTGGTGCCGCCTGTGAGGATGTTGATGAAAGTCGGTGCGGCCTGGGCAGCAGCACAGACAGCAAACAAGGTGCTGGCCAAAGCCAGGCGAAGGGCTCGGTTCATGGCGTCGTTCTCCGCTTGTTGTTGTTCTTCCTGCGCCAGTAAACCTAGAACGAATATGCAGCCTCTGCCCAATTTTATGGCTGATTGTTTGTATGACGTCTGCTCTAGAATCGCCAGAAAGCTGGCGAGACGAGTACCAGCACGGTGAGGATTTCGAGCCGTCCAAGCAGCATGCCGACCGTCAGCAACCATTTCGCAGCGTCCGGCAACGAGGCGAAATTACCTGCTGGACCGATAAGTGTACCCAGACCTGGTCCAACGTTGCACACGGCGGTAGCGGCTCCGCTCAACGCCGTCGTCCAGTCGAGCCCTAGCAGAGAGAGGCCAAGGGCAATGACCGCGATGGTGACTGAGAAGAAGAACGAGAACGTCAACAGTGAGCGCACGATCTCTTCATCGATGGGGTGCCCATTGTATTTCTTCGAGATCATTGCCCGTGGATGGATCAACTGTTTCAGGCTGCTGACTAGCAAGGCCGCGGCCACCTGGAAACGGAATATTTTCAAACCGCCGGCAGTAGAGCCCGAGCAGCCACCGACGAACGTCAGGTAAAAGAACAGCATGATGGCGAAGCTGCCCCAGAGCGTGTAATCACCCACGGCGACGCCCGTGGTGGTCACCACCGAGGTCACATTGACCGCAGTGATACGAAACGCATCCCACCAGGGCAGGTCGCTGTGCCAGCAGAGCCAGGTTCCGACCGTGAGCCAAACGAAGACTAGAAAACCCAGGAAACCACGAACTTGATGGTCCTTGAGCAGGATGCGTCGATGGCCACGCAGCGTGGCGACATACAGGGTGAAGGGCAGGCTGCCGAGAATCATGATGACCACGGCCACCCAATGCACCGCAGGCTGCACCCAATGACCTAGCGAGGCATCCGAGGTAGAGAAGCCGCCGGTTGAAATCAGCGACATCGAATGATTGATGGCTTCGAACGGGGTCATACCGGCAGCCCACAACGCCCCTGTCCCCAGTGCTGTCAGGGCCAGGTAGACCAGCAGGATCATCTTGGCTGCCACATGTGAACGCGGCGTCACTTTGTCGGACCAGTCCGAAGACTCGGTCTGGAACAGGCGCATGCCGCCCACGCGCAGCAGTGGCAGGATCGCCACGGCCATGCCGATAAAGCCGATGCCCCCCAGCCAGTGCAGCAAAGAACGCCAGATCAGCAGCCCCGGCGATGCACTGTCCAGGCCGGTCAGCACCGTCGAGCCGGTGGTGGTGATTCCCGACATGGTTTCGAAGAACGCATCCGTGTAACTGATGTGCCGAATGAACACCATCGGTAGGGCCGCACATGCGCACACGATGACCCAGCTTGCCGTCGTGAGGAAATACATGTCCCTGGCCCGCAACTGCGGTGTGTCCGGGATGCCGCGAGCTACCATGACCAGGCCGGCGCACAGAATGATGAGGCTCGACCAGGCGAAAGCGCCGAGGTCGTCGCTGCGGTCATACAACAGCAGCGTCAGCATCGGGATCACCATGCTGACGGCCAGAGTAATCAGGAATACACCAATGATGAAGGCGATGAAACGCAATGCTGGAAGCGGCATTGAGTAAGCTCGTTAGGACAGTGCCGGCAGTATTGCCTGCTGTCCGGAAATGTCGAGTAAAAATGGCGTAAAGTCGTGGGATGGAATTGGCTGTCTGGTGCGTGCTGCCTATGACACAAGGTTTCCACGGTCCTGCCACACGATCCAGTCATCAGTCTTTGACATATTCCAGTTCGGCGCTGATCTTTCCGCTGCATTCCCGCTGTAACGCCACGAACTTCTCCGTAGTACCCTCGGGACCCATCACGGCATCTGGGCCCGACAGATTGATTGCAGCCGTTACTTTTCCCTGTGATCTTTGATAGCCATGGCAATCGTGGTCGAGTAATCCGGACGATGCAGCACCCATCCCCGCGCTCTATCACCCTCAGAGGCAGCGAATCTCTTTAGCTTCCTGACAAGTCTGGAATAAGCAGTGACCGTGGCGGTCAGACGGTCCGCCACGGGAGGGCTGATCGATAGCGGGTTTCAATCCGCCAACCCGGCCTTTTCCAGCACCTTGTCCAGCCAGGATTGATCCACAGCTCCAGTGGCGATTTCAGCCTTTACCCGCTCTTCATGGGCTTGATGAGCATGGGCCTGAGCCAGCACCTGCTCGGCTGCCGCGAGGGGGAACGCCACGACGCCATCCTCGTCACCGACGATGATGTCACCCGGGTTCACCAGCATGCCGCCAACCGACACCGGTACGTTGATTTCGCCTGGGCCAGTCTTGTAAGGGCCGCAATGCACGACACCCCGTGCGTAACAGGGGCTCGAACGGAATGAATCCACATCACGAATCGCGCCGTCGACGATGAACCCCACACAGCCGCGTTGTTCGGCGTAGAGCTTGATGAGCTCGCCGATCACCGCATTGTTGGTGTCACCCTGGGCGTCGATCACCAATACGTGACCCGGCTCGAGCAAGGTCAGGGCCTTGTAGATATAGAGATTGTCACCGGGCCGGGTCTTGATGGTCAGTGCGGTACCCACCAGTTTGCCCGTTGTGTTGTAGCGGGTCAGGCCTCGGGCACCAATGTGGCGGCCGAGGTTGTCGCTGATGTGCGGGGTGACCACCGAAGCGAAAGCTTCGATGACTGACGCGGGGGCCAGAGCAGGTGAAGCGAGGATGCGGGACCCGGGTAATAACATGTTCAATCTCCTGTTCAAGGGGTATGCGCCGATGTTAGGAGAGAACAGGCTTTGCTTTTAGCGATATTTTTTTATCAGAAATCATCGCCTCAAGTGATGATTAGCTGGTTGAAATTACAGGTTTGCTGGGCGAGACGGGCCACTTCGACCGTCAGCCCCTGGTAGCGGTCGGCCCTGTGAACGCAGACGTAGTTGATGGCTGGCAATGGCTGCTGCGTGTGGATCACCTTCAAGCGCTCCTGGGTGATAAGCGTGCCCATGCAGGCGAGCGGCAGGTAGCTGATGCCCACACCTGAGATGGTCAGGCCGACCTGCGCCACGAGGTAGTTGCTGGTCAGGGTCTTGCCAAGGCGAATGTCGTGTTCTGCCAGCCAGCGCTCGTAGGTCAGGCCGGTCCCTGAGCTGCCGCCCTGCGTCAATACGGTGAAGTTCGCCAGCGCATTCAGGCTGATGGCGCCGTCGCCTGGATACAAGGCGGGTGCACACATCCAGGCGTTCTCTACGGCCTTCAAGGGCGTGCTGATGAAGCGCGGATCGTGAAAGATGTCAGGCACGACGATGAGGTCCATCTCATCGTTTTCCAGCCGCCGCAACAGGTCGGTGCTGAGTTCGATGGAAGGCTCGAGGTCGACCCGTGGGTAGGTCTGATGTATGCGCTCGACCAGCGAGGGTAGCCAGGTGAGCGCGGTGAGTTCCGTCACCCCAAGGCGAAACCGCCTGATCAGGGTTTCCTTCGAGCTGATGCGTTCGAGCAAGTCGTCACGCTGGCGCAGCATGTCCACCGCGCAGCCATGCAGTTCGATACCCTTTTGCGTAAGCCGGGCAGTGCGCTTGGAGCGATCGAAGATCGATACGCCGAAGGCATCCTCCAACTCCTGGACTCGTTTGGAAATCGCCGACTGCGACATGTTCAGTTTGGTGGCGGCGGCCTCGAAACTGCCCAGCTCGACAATCCAGTAAATGGCTTCGATCTGCTTCAGGGTGATCACGTTTATTACCTCCGCAGGGCTGCTGTCTAGGGCGAGTGGGATTCAGACTGTCCACCAAAAGCGATGATTTGAGTTGAGTTTTTGTCGCTTTTTTTCTTGTATCACCGTGCCTAGATTACCCGCGAATTACAACAACAAGGGTGTGCACATTATGTTGACCGCTGAAATAGTCCATGCCAAAGGGCGCAGCAGCTACCGCTGGATCGTTGCCGGGATGATTTTTTCCATCTACACCATCGCAGCGGCGGACAGGGCCAATCTCGGTGTCGCGCTGCCGTTCATCCGGCAGGAATTCGAGATGAGCAACGCCCAGGCCGGCGGCCTCATGAGCCTATTCCTGCTGGCCTACGCACTGGCCCAGATCCCGGCCGGTTTGGCGTTCAGCAAATACGGCGTAAGCCGAATCCTGCCCGGCGCAATGATCATGACCTCGGCGCTGACCGGCCTGGTCGGCACGGCAGGCTCGCTGTTGGCATTGAAACTCTATCGCCTGGGCCTGGGGGTGGCGGAGGGCCCGTTACCGATCAGCATGACGACCACCATCAACAACTGGTTCCCGCCCCGGGAAAAAGGCATCGCCTCGGGCATCTTTCTGTCTGCCGTGAAGTTCGGCCCAGTCATCGTCCCGCCCCTGTGCGCCGTGATCATTTCGGTGTGGGGCTGGCGCGAGGTGTTCTACTTCTTTGCCGTACCCGGGATCCTGCTGTCAATCGCCTGGTACTTCATGGTTGCCGATCACCCCTCCAGGAGCCGCTTCGTTAACCAGGCCGAGTTGGACTACATCAGCGAGCCGGCAGGGACCGGCGGCACCGGAACCGCGGCAAGCAATACCGGGCGACCTGAAGTACGCAGCTTTGCTCGGCTGGATGCCTTCATTCGTCGACGCGAAATACCGCAGCTTGAAACCCGTCGCCAGGTGTTCGGCTCCTGGCAGATATGGGGCAGCGCGCTGAGCTACTGCTTCCAGCTGGGCGTGTCCAGCGTGCTGCTGGCCTGGATCCCGACTTATCTGATGACCGTCAAGGGCTTCTCGGTAATGAACATGGGCCTGGTCTCGGCAGCGCCTTGGGTCGGCGCCGTGTTGGGCAACCTGCTGGGTGGCTACTGCTCGGACCGCTTGCTGGCCGGACGGCGCAAGCCCGGGATGCTGCTGTCGGCCCTGGGTACCTCGGTGATGATGTACCTGTTGATCAACTCGCCTGCCGACCCATTGGCCTATGGGCTGCTGCTGATGGCCACGGGTGTGGTGCTGAGCCTGGGCTTTTCGTCCTATATGGTTTACCCCATGGCGCTGGCCAGCAAGCAGACCTTCCCGATTGCCAATGCCATCGTCAACATGGTTGGCCAGTTGGGCGCCGCAGCCACGCCATTCCTGACCGGTCTATTGCTCGACAGCTACGGCTGGAGCTACGTCTTCTCCTACCTGGCGATCGGTTCGTTCGTCAGTTTCGTGTTGCTGCTGACCATTATCGAGCCGGTCCCCAGAACGGCTGAGTCCTGAGGTCTTGCGCTGCACAATCTTTTATTTGATCACCGTACCAAGGAGCTGCTGATGAATACCGAAGACAAAGAACTGGTTGCGCTGTTCGAGGGCCTCGATACCCCCGGCGTATCGGATGCCATGGACAAGCTGGGCCTGCCAGGGCACTGTTTTGGCGTGATGCCGCTGGCCGATTACAAGCAAGTCGTGGTCGGCCCTGCATTCACCGTCCGCTATGTGTCCGCTAGCGTACCTCCCGGTACCGTGGGTGACTTCATCGAAGAGGTGAGCGAAGGCGATGTGGTGGTGATCGACAATGACGGCCGCACCGATTGCACCGTCTGGGGCGACATCATGACCCAGTACGCCGGCTCGCGAAAGATCGCCGCGACAGTGATCGATGGCGTCTGCCGCGATGTCAGCAAGGCTCTGGGTGACGGCTACCCGCTGTTCACCAAGGGCCGTTTCATGCGTACCGGCAAGGACCGGGTCGAGGTTGGCGCGGTCAACGAGCCGGTGTCCATCGGTCAGGCGCGGGTCTGCGCTCGGGATATCATCGTGGCCGACGCCAATGGCGTAGTGGTGGTGCCACGCGGGCGTGCCGGTGATGTCGCCCAGCTTGCCCGCCAGATCGAAGCCGTGGAGGCCGATATCCGCGCCGCCATCAGCCAGGGCAAGACCTTGAAGCAGGCCCGCGAGGACCTCGGTTACCACACCCTGCAGCGCAAAGGTTAAGCGCCTTTGGCAGGCCCGCTTCGCGCGAAGCGGGCCTGCTGGATTGGCCGCTATTGAACGCCGCATCACCGCTCTTTCCGGCATGGCTGAAATGCCCGGATTCAATAGCAGCCGTTTGCCCATACCATTAGACTTGCGCAGCCGCACTATGCGTTTTGCGCGCATCAGTGCCCCTCTACACGTTGGCGACGGTAAGCACCGACGTCGATCTCCTGCGCACATGAAGGCCGTTTGTGAACGCTGCTCTATGTCTCCCCGGACCCATCGGCATCCTTTGCCTGGGGGTACTCCAGATCATGGTCTGGGGTGGGTCTTTCTTTCTTCTGGCAGTCATGGGCGAGCCGATCCTGCGCGAGACCGGGTGGGATGGCCATTGGGTCTACGGCGCGCTGTCGCTGGGCTTGATGGTGTCTGCACTGCTGGCGCCACTGTCGAGCCGCTTGGTCGCGCGCTACGGTGGGCGCCGGCAGTTGGCCGCGAGTGGAGTCGTGGTGGGGGCGGGGCTGTTGCTCGTCGCCAACGCACACAGCCTGCAAGTGTTCCTGCTGGCCTGGGTGGTGATTGGCGTCGGCATGGCCATTGGTCTTTACGAAGCCCTGTTTGCCACCCTCGGCGCCTTGTATGCCGAGCGGGCGGGCAGGGCGATCACTGGCATCACCTTGATTTCCGGTTTTGCCACCACGATCACTTGGCCGCTGGTGGCGTACGCCATCGACCAGTTCGGCTGGCGGGTCACCTGTACCGCCTATGCACTTATGCTGATTGTCGCGGTCGCGCCGCTTTACCTCTGGGTACTGCCTGCGGGCCCGCACGGGGCCACAAGCAAGCCTGTGGCGGCGGCGACCGACGTCAGCGTCGACCGGCGTTTGTACCTGTTGCTCATGTGGATCTTCGCGTTCGGTGCGATCATCATGACCGCTGTTTCGGTGCAACTGGTGGCAGTGCTGCAGGGGTTGGGCCATAGCCTGGCCACGGCAATCGCGCTGAGTGCGCTATTGGGGCCCAGCCAAGTGGCTTCGCGCGTGCTGCAGATCGTCGCCCGCAAACGACACCCGATCTGGACCGCCCTGGTGTCTTCAGTATTAGTGGCGGTGGGCGTGGCACTGGTTGCCCTGGCGCCTGGCGCAACGGCACTGGGGTTGTTGCTCTACGGCTGCGGCAACGGCCTGCGGGCCATCGTCCGGGGTTTGCTGCCTCTGGCGCTGCTGCCGCCGGCGCAGTACGTGGCGCTGATGGGCAAGATGTCGCGGCCTTCGCTGATCGGTCAGGCGCTGACGCCGCTGGTCGGTGGCTACCTGCTTCAGCAGTTTGGCGCCATGGCTGTGCTGGCAACACTCGCTGCCTTGGCCGTCGTCAATGTCGTGCTGGTGCTGCTGGTCATGCGCTCACTGCCGGGCCGGCCCGTGTGAACGCCAACCATCGAGGAGACAATTGCAATGTCACAATTGGACCGTGAAGAGCTGCTGATCGATGGCCCAGTGGGCAAGCTCCACCTGCTGCTCGATCATCCATCAACCTCAGCGAAGGGGGTGGCTATTGTTAGCCATCCGCAACCACTGTTGGGCGGCAGCCCCCGGCACATCGTGCCAGTGACCCTTGCCCGGCAGTTGTGTGCCAGCGGCTGGCTGGTGGTGCGGCCGAGTTTTCGTGGGGTGGGGTCAAGCGAGGGCAGTCATGATGGCGGCATCGGCGAGACTGCGGACAGCCAGTCGGTGCTCAAGCACATGGCTGGAATCATGCCAGGGCGGCCCATCGCCTTGATCGGTTTCTCTTTCGGCGCCCATGTGTTCGCAAGGCTGGCCTGCGCATCGGTCGGAGAGTTCGACGCCTTGGCCCTGCTGGGGCTGCCGGTCGGCGATGTACCGGGGGGCCGCCATTACCCGGCGCCGGACCTGCCCGACGATTGCCTGCTGGTGCACGGCGAGTGTGACCAGATGGCGCCCCTGGTCAGCCTGATGGACTGGGCCGCTGGCGAGCACCGCCGCGTATCGGTGTACGCCGGCGCCGACCACTTCTTCAAAGGCTGCCTGAGCCGGGTCGCAGAAGAAGTCTGCCGCTATCTGCAGGACAAACTGCCCGAAAGCCCGGTGTAGATGGCCATGCCTGCCAGGCATAGCTGTTAGACCCGAGGCGCCTCTTCCCCCAAAACGAAGCTATGCAAAGCTGTACCCGAGTTGGCACAAAAATAACAACAAGGGTAAGCGATCATGAATGCAGACATGAGCACGGCACGTCCGTTGACGCGCAAAGAGCGTACAACCGCAATTGTGGGCGTGTGTTCCGGCAACCTGGTGGAGTGGTACGACTTCTTCATCTATGCCTACACCTCCATCTACTTCGCATCACTGTTCTTCCCCGCTGGCGACCAGACCAGCCAGCTGCTGGCGACGGCCGGCATCTTTGCCGTCGGCTTTTTCATGCGCCCGCTGGGCGGCTGGATCTTCGGCTATATCGCCGATACCCGGGGGCGCAAGATCTCGATGATCATCTCGGT
>NZ_JABMCW010000082.1:0-18812 GCF_013179705.1 Pseudomonas sp. CM25
GATTACCGCTTCAACGAGCGCTTCAGTGCCCAGTACCAGGTGGCCAAGCTGGAGAATATCTACCGTCAGCACTTCCTCGGCCTGGTGGCCAGCCAGCCATTGGCGGTGGGTAGCCTGTCGGCCGACCTGCGTGTGATCAAGAGTGACGATATCGGCAATGCCCGCGCCGGTGCAATCGACCACCGTGCCTTCAGCGGCATGCTTGGCTACAGCCTGGGCGGCCACAAGCTCAGTGCAGGCTGGCAGCGCATGTATGGCGACAGCGCCATGCCCTATCTGGACGGCAGCAACCCGTACCTGGTCAACTACGCTCAGGTCAACGACTTCGCTGCCGCCCAGGAGCGCTCCTGGCAAGTGCGATATGACTATGACTTCAAGGCACTGGGTGTACCCGGCCTCACCTTCTTTACCCGCTATATCAACGGTGACCATATTCAGGTGCCGGGCAGCAGCGCCGAAGGCAAAGAATGGGAACGCGACACCGAGTTCAAGTACCAGGTGCAAAGTGGCACGTTCAAGGACGTCAGTGTGCGCCTGCGAAACTCCACTTATCGCAGCAACTATGAAAAGTGGGCGCGGGACATGGACGAAACCCGAGTGATCGTCAGCTACAACTTCTCGATCCTGTAACCGGGCGCTTTGCCAAATACCGGCAGCCGCCTGACAATGGCGGCTGGTTCTGGAAGGGCAGGGCAATGAAAGACCTGTTGTTGATCGGCATCGGCCCGGGTGACCCGCGGCAGATTACTTATGAGGCGGTCGATGCGCTGCGCAAGGCCAGCGTGTTCTTCGTGCTCGACAAGGGCCCTGACAAGGACGAACTGGTGGGCCTGCGCAAGGCCATCCTGCAACGCTACCGACCAGAGGGCGGCTATCGCCTGATACAGGTGGCCGACCCGCTGCGCGATGGCCAGGCGGCTGACTATCTGGGCGCTGTGCAGGGCTGGCACCGCCAACGTGCGGCGCTGTATGCCCAGCTGATCGATCAGGAGGTCGGCGCCGGCGAAACCGGCGCCTTTCTGCTGTGGGGCGAGCCAGGCCTGTATGACAGCACCTTGCGCATCCTCGACCTGGTCCGCGAACGCGGGTTATCGCTGCGCTTGCAGGTTATCCCTGGCATCAGCAGCGTGCAGGCCTTGGCGGCGCGCCATCAGGTACCGCTAAACCGTATCGGCGAGCCGCTGGTCGTGCTGCCCGGGCGGCGCCTGGCCGGGCTGGGGGCTATCGACAATGTGGTGGTCATGCTCGACGGGCAGTGTGCCTTTGCGCAGCTGGATGACCCGGCGTTGGTGATCTACTGGGGCGCGTATCTGGGGACCGCGGATGAACTGCTGATTGCCGGGCCGTTGCAGGGGGTGAAGGCGCAGATCCTGGCCGTGCGCGAGCGGGAGCGGCAGCGCAAGGGGTGGATCATGGATACCTACCTGCTTCGCAGGGAGCTGTAAGCGTTGTTCCCAGTCCCCGCGAAGCAGGCGGCACCGTTGTTACGGTGCGCCCAGAATCGCCACCACCTTGTCGCGCAACTGGTCGATGCTGAACGGCTTGCCGATCAGGTGCATGCCTTCGGGCACATTCAGGTTTTCGGCATAACCGCTGGCAAACAGCACCGGCAGCAGCGGGCGCAGCTCGCGCGCTTTGTGCGCCAGTTCTTCGCCGGGCATGTCCGGCAAGCCGACGTCGGTCATCATCAACTCCAGCGACTGGGCCGGGTCTTCGAGAACCGTCAGCGCGGCATTAGCGTCTGCCGCCTCGATGACCGCGTAGCCCAATTCGTCGAGCACTTCGACCATCAGCATACGTACGATGTCGTCGTCTTCGACTACCAGAAGGGGCATGGTTGGGATCCTGTGCAAAATGAATGTCTTTAATCTGTGCACCGCATGGCAGCAGAAGTTCCCGAGGATACCGATCCCTGCAATCAGATGGAACGATTGGCGCCTGCCACCTTCAAATACTGGCTAAATGCCCCGCCAGACCCGTCAAAGCTGGTTAGACTCGCTTAACAGGACGGCAGTGGCAGATAACAATAACGATTGATCGGCCACACTTTTCAATGGACTTTTCTTGCTCGGGCGTTTTCACATGATTCAAGCAGCCTCGATAGACCAGCGTAGCTTTCGCAAGCTGTTGAGCCGCAACATCGGCTTGCCCTTGGGCGTGGGCCTGCTGGGGGCCGTGGCGTTTGTCGCGGTCATCAACTACCTGCTTTCGGCCATGCAGTGGGTCGAACACACCGACCGGGTGATCGGCAATGCCAACGAAACGGTCAAGCTGTCGATCGACATGGAGACCGGCATGCGCGGGTTTCTGATTACCGGGGACGAGAGTTTTCTTGACCCGTACGAAGTAGCCAAGCCGCGCATTTTCAGCAGCCTGCACGGCCTGCGCGGCATGGTTGAAGACAACCCGCAGCAGGTCGACCGCATCGACCGGCTGATTGCGCTGCAGCAGGCCTGGAATGATTTCGGCAACGACATGATTGCCCTGCGCCGCAATGAAGGGCCCTATCGCGAACTGGTGGGCAATGGCCGCGGCAAACGCCTGACCGACGAAATTCGCAAGGAGTTCGACAGCTTCGTCACCACCGAGCAGCAGCTGCGCATGGCCCGCAACGACAAGGTCAGCAGCGTCACGGTAACCGCGATCTCTGCGTTCGTGCTGTTGATTGTGGGCCTCAGTGCGTTGCTGGCCTATCTGGGCCGTCGAGACCTGCTGGCGTTGTCCGAAAATTATGACCAGAACCTCAAGGCCCAGCAGCGCTCCGCCGAACGGCTGGAGCACCAGGCCTGGTTGCGTAATGGCCAGACTCAGCTGGCACAGCAGGTGCTGGGCCAGCTCACCCTGCCCATGCTGGGCGACAACATCCTGCGGTTTTTTGCGACATACCTGGGCAGTGTGGTCGGCGCGGTTTACGTGCGCGACGAGCATGGCCGCCTGGTGCGGGTAGCCTGCTATGGCCTGAGCGCCGAGGAGCAGGGGCGCGAGCAGGTGCTTGGTGACCATCATGGCCTGCTGGCACAGTCGGTGCGAGAGGGCCGCCTGCTGCGCCTGGAGGACCTGCCCGAGGATTACTACCAGCTCAGCTCCGGCTTGGGCAGCGGCCTGCCGCGCAGCGCGCTGTTGATGCCCGCCATCGAGGATGGGCAGATCAACGGCGTGGTCGAACTGGGCTTCCTGCGCCCGCTGCACGAACGCGACGATGAGCTCCTGGAGCGCGTCGCCGGCAACCTCGGCATGTCCATCGAAAGCGCTCGTTACCGTCAACGCCTGCAAGAGGTGCTGGCGGAGACTCAACAGCTCAACGAAGAGCTGCAAGTGCAGCAGGAAGAGCTGAAAACCGCCAACGAAGAGCTCGAAGAGCAATCGCGTGTGCTCAAGGAGTCCCAGGCCCACCTGGAAACCCAGCAGGCAGAGCTGGAGCAGACCAACGAGCAATTGTCCGAGCGCACCGAGGCCCTGGACCGCAAGAACGACGAGCTGGTCCAGGCCCAGGAGCAGTTGCAGGCGCGCGCCGACGAGTTGCAGCGCTCGAGCAAGTACAAGTCCGAGTTCCTCGCCAACATGTCCCATGAGCTGCGCACCCCGCTGAACAGCTCGCTGATCCTGGCCAAGCTGCTGGCAGAGAACGGCGACGGCAACCTCAGCGAAGAGCAGGTCAAGTTTGCCGAGTCCATCTATTCGGCCGGCAACGATTTGCTCAATCTCATCAATGACATCCTCGACATTGCCAAGGTCGAGGCAGGCAAGCTGGAGGTGCGGCCAGAGACCACCCAGGTCGAACGCCTGGTCGAAGGCCTGCGCGGCATGTTCGAGCCGCTGGCCGGGCAGAAGGGCCTGAGCTTCCAGGTGACAGCCGAGCCCAAGGTGCCAGCCACACTGTTCACCGACCGCCAGCGCCTGGAGCAGATCCTCAAGAACCTGCTGTCCAACGCCATCAAGTTCACCGAGCGTGGCCAGGTCAGCCTGAACATCGGCCACCAGCCAGGTACCGGTATCGTGTTTGAGGTGCGCGATTCCGGCATTGGTATCGCTGCCGACCAGCAACAGGCCATTTTCGGCGCCTTCCACCAGGTCGATGGCACCAGCAACCGCCGGTATGGCGGTACCGGCCTGGGGCTGTCGATCTCCCGCGACCTGGCCCATCTGCTGGGCGGGCAGATCAATGTGGACAGCAGCCCGGGCAAAGGCAGCGTGTTCAGCCTGATCCTGCCAGAACGCTACGAGACCGCCGGGCAAGACGTCGAGCCCCTGAGCCTGCGCCCGGCCGTGGATACCCTGCCACCCGCGCCGCAGTCGCCGGTGGCGATGGCGCCGAAACGCCCGGCGCTGGCCTTTGTCGATGACCGTGAGCGCGCGCCGTTCGATAACCGCTGCATCCTGGTGATCGAGGACGAGCCGAACTTTGCTCGCATCCTTTTCGACCTGGCCCACGAACTGGGTTACAACTGCCTGGTAGCGCACAGCGCCGATGAAGGTTTCGAGCTGGCCGCCCAGTACATCCCCGATGCCATCCTGCTGGACATGCGCCTGCCCGACCATTCCGGCCTGACCGTGCTGCAGCGCCTGAAGGAGCAGGCCGGCACCCGGCACATTCCGGTGCATATCATTTCTGTCGAAGACCGGGTCGAGGCCGCCATGCACATGGGCGCCGTCGGCTACGCGGTCAAGCCCACCAGCCGTGAACAGCTCAAGGAAGTGTTCGCCCGCCTGGAGGCCAAGCTGACGCAGAAGCTCAAGCACATCCTGCTGGTGGAAGACGACGACCTGCAGCGCGAGAGCATTGCCCGCCTGATCGGCGACGACGACGTCGAGATCACCGCCGTGGCCATGGCCCAGGATGCCCTGGCGCTGCTGCGCGAGAACATCTACGACTGCATGATCATCGACCTCAAGCTGCCGGACATGCTCGGCAACGAGCTGCTCAAGCGCATGACCGCCGAAGATATCCGCGCCTTCCCGCCGGTGATCGTGTATACCGGGCGCAACCTGACCCGCGAAGAAGAAGCCGACCTGCTCAAGTACTCGCGGTCGATCATCATCAAGGGCGCGCGCTCACCGGAGCGCCTGCTCGATGAAGTGACGCTGTTCCTGCACAAGGTCGAATCGCAACTGTCCAACGAACGCCAGCGCATGCTCAAGACCGCACGCAGCCGCGACAAAGTGTTCGAGGGCCGCAAGATACTGCTGGTGGACGACGACGTGCGCAATATCTTCGCCCTGACCAGCGCCCTGGAGCACAAGGGCGCGATCGTCGAGATCGGCCGCAACGGCCGCGAGGCCATCGAGCGCCTGGAACAGCATGACGACATCGACCTGGTGCTGATGGATGTGATGATGCCGGAAATGGACGGTTTCGAGGCTACCCGCCTGATCCGCCAGCAACCGCGCTGGCGCAAGCTGCCGATCATCGCCGTGACCGCCAAGGCCATGAAGGATGACCAGCAGCGTTGCCTGCAGGCCGGTGCCAATGATTACCTCGCCAAACCGATCGACCTGGACCGCCTGTTCTCGTTGATCCGTGTATGGTTGCCGCAACTGGAGCGAATTTGACTAGCGAACGTAACACCGACATCGAAATCCGCTTGCTGATCGAGGCCATCTACCTCAAGTACAGCTACGATTTCCGCAATTATTCCGGCGCTTCGATCAAGCGCCGGATCCTGCATGCGCTGCGCCAGTTCGATTGTCTGACGGTGTCGGCGCTGCAGGAGCGCGTGCTGCACGACCCGGGCATGTTCATGCAGTTGCTGCAGTACCTGACGATTCCGGTCAGCGAGATGTTCCGCGATCCGGGCCACTTCCTGGCGCTGCGCAACGAGGTGGTGCCGCTGCTGCGCACCTGGCCATCGATCAAGGTGTGGATCGCCGGTTGCAGCACGGGCGAAGAGGTGTACTCGATGGCGATCCTGCTGCGTGAGGAAGGCCTGCTCGAGCGCACCATCATCTATGCCACCGACATCAACCCGCACTCGCTGGACAGGGCCAAGCAGGGCATCTACTCGATGCAGAGCATGCACGAGTATGCCGAAAACTATCGCCTTGCCGGCGGCCGCCGGGACTTTTCCGAGTACTACACGGCAGCCTATGGCAACGCCATCATGGACAGCACCCTGCGCGAGAACGTGACCTTCGCCGACCACAGCCTGGCCACCGACAGCGTGTTTTCCGAAACCCAGTTGGTGTCGTGCCGCAACGTGCTCATCTATTTCAACAAGGAGCTGCAGGATCGCGCCCTGGGCCTGTTCCACGAGTCGCTGTGCCACCGCGGCTTCCTGGTGTTGGGTAGCAAGGAATCGGTGGACTTTTCCGCCTACAGCGAGCGCTTCGAGCCGCTGGTCAAGCCCGAACGGATCTACCGCAAGTCATGAACGGTGTACGCGCGGTGGTGATCGGCGCCTCGGCGGGCGGGGTGGCGGCCCTGTTCACCGTGCTGGGCGCGCTGCCAGCCAATTTTGCCATCCCGCTGGTGTGCGTGCTGCACCTGCCCGATGACCGCCACAGCCAGCTGGCCGAGGTAATGCAACGCCGCTTGCGCCGGCCAGTGGTTGAAGCGCGCGACAAGCAAGCGCTATGCGGCGGGCAGATCTACGTGGCCGGGCCGGGCTACCACCTGTCTGTGGAACGCGATTTCAGCCTGTCGTTGAGCCAGGAGCCGGCGCTGCATTTCTCCAGGCCGGCGATCGATTACCTGTTCATATCCGCGGCCGATGCCTACGGCGCCGGCCTGCTTGGCGTGCTGCTCACAGGCGCCAATGAAGACGGTGCCCAAGGGCTTGCCTATATCAAGAACAATGGGGGCCGGACCATCGTCCAGGACCCCCGTGACGCACAGGTGGCGTTGATGCCCGAGGCCGCCCTGGCCCTGCACCAGCCCGACCATATTCTTTCTCTGAGTGGCATCGGGCAGTTGCTCGCGGCCCTGGAACCCAGCGCATGCTAAGCCCCACCATCGCCAAACTGCTGATCGTCGACGATCTGCCGGAAAATCTGCTGGCCCTCGCCGCCCTGATCCAGGGCGAGGACCGCGAGGTGCACCAGGCCCAGTCTGCCGAAGCCGCGTTGTCGCTGTTGCTCGAACACGAGTTCGCCTTGGCCATTCTCGACGTGCAGATGCCAGGCATGAACGGCTTCGAGCTGGCCGAACTGATGCGTGGCACGGAAAAGACCCGCAATATACCCATCGTCTTCGTCACCGCCGCCGGGCGCGAGATGAACTATGCCTTCAAGGGCTACGAAAGCGGCGCGGTGGACTTCCTGCACAAGCCGCTGGAGACCATGGCGGTCAAGAGCAAGGTGTCGGTGTTCGTCGACCTGTTCCGCCAGCGCAAAGTGCTCGACCGCCAGTTGCAGGCGCTGGAACGCAGCCGCCAGGAGCAGGAGCTGCTGCTGGCCCAGCTGCAGACGGCGCGGGGCGAACTGGAGCATGCCGTGCGCATGCGCGACGATTTCATGTCGATTGTGTCCCATGAGGTGCGCACCCCGCTCAATGGCCTGATCCTGGAAACCCAGCTGCGCAAGCTGCACCTGTCGCGGGGCAATCTGGAGGCGTTCATGCCTGAAAAGCTGCAGGCCATGGTCGAGCGCGACGAGCGGCAGATCAACAGCCTGATCAGGTTGATCGAGGACATGCTGGACGTTTCGCGCATCCGCACCGGCAAGTTATCGTTGCGGCCAAAAGTGTTCGACCTCAGCCAGCTGGTTGGCGGGCTTGTGGAAAACTTCACTGCCCAGGCCGCGGCGCTGGACACGCACATCGCCATTCAGCGCTGCGAGCCGCTGCGCGGTGAGTGGGACGAATTCCGGATTGAGCAAGTGGTGGCCAACCTGTTGTCCAATGCATTGCGATACGGTGAACGCCAGCCGGTGCACGTGCGCGTGTTCCGCCAGGACGACCAGGCCTGCGTACAGGTGCAGGACCACGGCATCGGTATCTGCGCGGCCAACCAGCAGCGGATCTTCCAGCAGTTCGAGCGGGTCGCGACGCAGCAGGCCAGCGGCGGGTTGGGCCTGGGGCTGTATATTTCGGAACAGATCGTCAACGCCCACGGCGGGCGGATACTGGTTGAAAGTGAAGTGGGTAAAGGGGCCACCTTCACCTTGCAATTGCCGCTGGCGACACGTGAACAACAAAACGACCAGGCTCGGGCAACCTCTGCGTAAGCCTGGGGTCTGATGGCCAACTGTAAGAATTTCAAGGCGTTAACATGAGTGAAGATGCACAAGACGTGGTGCTGGTGGTCGAGGACGAACCAGCGATCCGGATGATTTTGCGTGATTACCTGTCAGGCGAGGGCTACCACGTGCTGGTGGCGGAAGATGGCGAACAGGCATTTGCCATTCTGGCGAGCAAGCCGCACCTGGACCTGATGGTGACGGATTTTCGCTTGCCGGGTGGCATCTCCGGCGTGGAGATTGCGGAACCTGCGGTGAAGCTGCGACCGGACCTGAAGGTGATCTTCATCAGCGGTTATCCGGCCGAAATTCTCGAGTCCGGCAGCCCGATCGCCCGCACGGCGCCGATCCTGGCCAAGCCGTTTGACCTGGATACCTTGCATGAGAAGATTCAGGATCTGTTGCGCTGATCGCGGGTGAAGCCCAGACGGGGATCGCATAAGGGCTGACAGGTGCTTGCCACAACGTTTTCAGCGCCTATGAGATCGAGCGCCGCGCGCGCGGCGCTCGATCTCATAGGCGCTGAATATGTCTAGGCGAACACTTGTCAGCCCTGATGCAACCCCCGCATCAGCAGCGGTCCGGCGATCCGATTTACCCGCGAAAAGACCGGAACAGGCTAGCCCAGGGTCCGCTCCAGCCCCCCCACCAGCATGCTCTCCATCAACCCCACCCCCTGCTCCTCGGGCAGTGCCCTGAACAACCCCGGCAACTGGTTCAGCAGCGTCGCCACCACATGCGCCGTGGCCACCCAGGCCTCGCCCTGCAATTTCGCCTGTGGCGCAATCAACCGCAGCAACCCCGCCTCATAACGCGCACGCAACAAGCCCAGGTGCGCCTGCTGAGCTGCGCTCAGGCAACAGAAGTCCCGCTCTGCCAGGCGAAACTGCAGCGGCCGCTCGGCATGCAACTGCCAGTGTGCGGCAATCAGGCAGCTCAACGCCGACGCCCCACGGGCCATGGCCCGACGGCCCTGGTCCAAGGTCGCCTGCAGTTCCTCGAACAATTCCTCGATCAGGTCGTACAGCAGGTCCTGCTTGCTCGGGAAGTGGTGGTACAGCGAGCCGGCGGTCAGCCCCACATGGGCCGCCAGCTCGCGCATGCTCACCTGGCCAAAGCCCTTTTCGGCGAATAGCGCCATGGCCCGGTCGCGTCGCTCCTCGAAGTTGGCACAGCGCATTGCGGCATTGACCGGCGGCATGGTGCCTGCTCCTCAATAGGTGAAGAAACCGCGGCCGCTCTTGCGCCCCAGCCAACCGGCCGCGACCATTTCCTTGAGCAGCGGGGCAGGGCGGTACTTGCTGTCGTTGAAGCCTTCATGGAAGGCCTCCATGATCGCCAGCAAGGTATCCAGGCCGATCAGGTCAGCCAGGGCCAGCGGGCCGATCGGCTGGTTGCAGCCCAGGCGCATGCCGGTGTCGATGTCCTCGGCACTGGCCAGGCCTTCCTGGCGCACGAAGATCGCTTCGTTGATCATCGGCACCAGAATGCGGTTGACCACGAAGCCTGGGCGGTTGCCTGCGGTGATCGGGGTCTTGCCGACTTTTTCGGTTACCAGCAGCGCCTGGGCGTAGGTGCTGTCGCTGGTCTGCAGGCCGCGAATGATCTCGACCAGCGCCATCATCGGCACCGGGTTGAAGAAGTGCACGCCAATGAAACGCTCGGGGTGCTCGATGCTGGCGGCCAGCTGGGTGACCGACAGCGACGACGTGTTGGTGGCGATCAGGCAGTCGGCGGCAACGTTGGCCGCCACCTGCTGCAGGATGCGCTGCTTGAGCTGCAGGTTCTCGCTGGCCGCTTCGATCACCAGCTGCGCGCTGCCGAGCTGGGTGTAGTCGGTGCTGGTGCGGATCCTCGCCTTGGCCGCAGTGGCCTTGTCGGCGTCGAGCGTGCCTTTGTTGACCTGGCGCTCGAGGTTCTTGCTCAAGGTGGCCATGCCACGCTCCAGTGCTGCGTCGGACACATCCACCAGCAGCACCTGGTAGCCCGCTGCCGCGCAGACCTGGGCAATACCGTTGCCCATGGTGCCGGCGCCGATCACGGCGATCTGTTCAATGCTCATTTCTCAGGTTCCCTCAGACGCGCTCGAAGACCACGGCGATGCCTTGGCCGCCGCCGATGCACATGGTGGCCAGCGCGTAGCGGCCCTGGATGCGCTGCAGTTCATGGATGGCCTTGGTGGCGATGATCGCACCGGTGGCCCCCACCGGGTGGCCCAGGGAAATGCCCGAGCCGTTGGGGTTGACCTTTTCCGGGTCGAAGCCCAGTTCGCGGGCCACGGCGCAGGCCTGGGCGGCGAAGGCTTCGTTGGATTCGATCACGTCCAGGTCCTGCACCTTCAGGCCGGTCTTTTCCAGCACCTTGCGGGTGGCCGGGATCGGGCCCAGGCCCATCAGCTCGGGTTCGACCCCGGCATGCGCGTAGCCCACCAGGCGTGCCAGCGGCTTCAGGCCGAGCCGGCGTACCGCGTCACCCGTGGCCAGCACCAGGCCGGCCGCGCCATCGTTGATGCCGCTGGCGTTGCCGGCGGTGACGCTGCCGTCTTTCTTGAACACCGGCTTCATGCCGGCCAGTTGTTCGGCGGTCACATCGCCACGCACATGCTCGTCGACACTGAACTGCACGCTGCCCTTGCGGGTTTTCAGCTCCACAGGGACGATCTGGCTGGCGAAACGGCCTTCGGCGATGGCCCGGGCGGCCCGTTGCTGGCTGCTCAGGGCCAGTTCGTCCTGCATCGCGCGGGTAATGCCATGCTTGGCCGCCACGTTTTCGGCGGTGATGCCCATGTGGAAGTGTTCGAACGGGTCATGCAGGACGCCGACGGTGTAGTCGATGCCTTGCAGGTCACCCATGCGTGCGCCCCAGCGCGCCTGCGGCAGCAGGTAGGGGCCACGGCTCATGGATTCGGCGCCGGCCGCCACGGCCACGTCGGTATCACCCAGCAGCAGGCCCTGGGCGGCCGAGACGATGGCTTGCAGGCCCGAGCCGCACAGGCGGTTGACGTTGAAAGCGGGGGTTTCCTTGGGGATGCCGGCGTTCATCGCCGCTACCCGGGCCAGGTAGGCGTCCCGTGGCTCGGTCGGGATCACCGTGCCCATTACCAGGTGGCCGACCTGCTCGGCGGCCACGCCCGAGCGCTCGATGGCGGCACGGGTAATGGTGCTGGCCAGGTCGGCCAGGGGCAGGTCCTTGAGAGAACCGCCAAAGCCACCAATGGCTGAACGGACGGCACTGACGACATAGATTTCTGGGCTGCTCATGGAGGCTCCGATTGCGAAGGCATGGCGGGACCGGGGCAGGCTCTGCGAGAATGGCCGGCGGTCCCGGAGTGGGATCGAGTCTAGGCAAAGGCTCTGTTGCAGCCTATGCCGGAACTGTTCAAACAACCTGGCACTTTTTGCCACTCAGCATAGACAGCGAAAACCGCCATGCGCGATAGCGATTCGGTCGCCGTGTACTTCCTCAATGCCATGCTCCATGCCCTGCGCGACAGCCCTGGCGAGCGTGATGCCCAGTTGCGCGCGGTGGGCATCGACCCGCAACTGCTCGAGCAGCCCCAGGCACGGGTGCCGGCGAAGGCGTTCGCCGCACTGTGGCTGGCGCTGATCCAACGCCTGGACGACGAGTTTTTCCGCCTCGACAGCCATGGCATGCCGCTGGGCAGTTTTGCCCTGATCTGCCGCGGCCTGATCCTCGAGCCGAACCTGGAAAAGGCCCTGCGCCAGTGCATGGGTGGTTTCAGCCTGTTCCTGCGTGACCTGCGTGGCAACCTGACGCTGCGCGGCGGGCGCGCGCTGATCAGTGTGCAGTCGAGTATTGCCGACCCACTGACCCGGGTGTACGCCGAGGAAACCTACCTGGTGCTGATGATCGGCATGCTTTGCTGGCTGGCCGGGCGGCGCATCGCCATCGACCGCACCGAGCTGGCAGTGTCTCGCCCGGCCCAGGAAGACGACCTGCTGTTGTGGGGGCCGGACCTGCGTCTGGGCAGCGGGCGCACCGAGGTAGAGTTCGACAGTGCTTACCTGCGCTTGCCAGTGGTGCAGGACGTGGCGGCCCTGAAAACCTTTCTGCGCAGTGCACCGCAGGGGCTGGTGATCCGTTTTCGCAACCAGAACGGGCTGGTAGCCCAGGTATACCGGCACTTGCGGGCCCGGCGCTACGGGCAGTGGCCGACGCTGGCGGCGCTGGCGCAGCAGCAAGGGATCAGCGCCAGTACCTTCCGCCGGCAGCTGGAGCGGGAAGGGCGGTCTTACCAGCAGATCAAGGATGAGGTGCGCCGGGCGATGGCCTTCGAGCATTTGCGCGAAGGCGTACTGAGCGTTGCCGAGATTGCCGAGCAGGCCGGTTTCCAGGAGCCCAGTGCCTTCCACCGGGCATTCAAGAAATGGACCGGGCAGAGCCCGGGCAGCTATCGCGCCAGGCTGGCCGGGCGATAGCTGGCAACCTGCGCCACCTTCAGTCCTGCAGATCCGCCGCCAGTGCCTTGACCCGGGTCAGGTCGCCCTTGGCGATTTTTGCCACTCTGCTGCCGTACTCGGCATCGGCCTTGTACAAGAACGACAGGATGATGTGCTTGCTCTGGTCATCTGCGACGGACAGTGACTGACCGAAACTGTTGACCAGGTCACGCTGCTCGTTTTTCGAAAAGGCGCGGTAGAGGTCGCCTGCCTGCTTGAAGTTCTGTTCCCTGGCGATGCCTTGTTGCTGGGTGGTATCGCTCAAGGTCAGCTGGCTGTAGCGCGCCGACTCGGTGCTGCTGCGTGGCTGCAGGCGGCTGGGTTCGTAGTTGACCATGCCTTGGGTGCGGCCGGGATTGAGCAGGCCATCCTGGTTGCCATTGTTGACCGCAGCCCGCGGCTGGTTGATGGGCAGGCTGCCAGCGTTGGCGCCGATCCGGTACATCTGGGTGTCGGCATAAGAAAACAGCCGGCCTTGCAGCAGTCGGTCCTCGGAAGGCTCGATACCGGCGATCAGGTTGGAAGGGGCGAGGGCGACTTGTTCGGTTTCCTGGAAGAAGTTGTCGACATTGCGGTTGAGCACCATCTGCCCGACCCGCCGCTCAGGCACATCCGGCCAGACCTTGGTAGCGTCCAGCGGATCGAAATCGAAGCTTGCCAGCTGCTCGGGGCGCAGGGTCTGGATATACAGGTCCCACTTGGGGTGTTCACCACGCGCGATGGCACTTACCAGGTCTTCGGTCATGTGGCTGAAATGCTTGCCCTGGATCTGCTCAACGGCCTTGGGGTCGAGGTTTTCCTGGCCTTGCAGGCTTTTCCAGCGGAACTTCACATAGGTTGCTTCGCCCTTGGCATTGACGAACTTGTAGGCATGCACGCTGTTGCCGTCCATGTGCCGATAGCTTTTGGGCGTGCCTTGGTTGGAGTACAGCAGGGTCAGGGTGCGGGTGGCCTCCGGCATGTGCGACAACAGGTCGAAGCGCCGGGCGTCATTGCCCAGGTTGTTGCGCGGGTCGGGCTTGAAGGCATGCACCATGTCCGGGAACTTGATGGCGTCACGGATGAAGAACGTGGGGAAGTTGTTGCCGACCAGGTCCCAGTTGCCGGTGCTGGTGTAGAAACGCGTGGCAAAGCCGCGCGGGTCACGCAGCGTCTCCGGCGAGTGCAGCCCGTGCACCACCGAGGAGAAACGCACGAATACCGGGGTCTGTTCGCCGGGGGTGAAGAGCGGGGCCAAGGTCAATCCGGACAGGTCTTCGGAGGCCGTAAACAGGCCGTGGGCACCCGTGCCACGGGCATGTACCACGCGCTCGGGGACACGCTCGCGGTCAAACCGCTGGAGTTTCTGGACCAGGTGCACATCCTGCAGCAATACCGGGCCAGTGGCACCGGCGGTTTGCGAATGTTGGTTGTCACCAACGGCAGCGCCGTTGTCACGGGTCAGCGGCGCGGCCAGCAGGGTTGGGCTGGCCAGCAGGGTTGCGCATAGAAGGGCCAACGCAGAGCGGGTGGGGTGACTTGCAGGCATTGGAGGGCACTCACGGGATGATGGGAGTGCCGATCCTAGTGACGCCGCTGCTGCCGCGCAGTCAGGGCGCTCACCTCATGCTGTATGAAAACTCACCATCCGTGCTTCAGGCGGGGACCATGGCAAAGCCCACGCCGAAGCGGTTCCAGGCATTGATGGTGGCAATCGCCAAGGTCAGGTTGGCCACCTCGGCCGGTTCGAAATGTTCCTGCAGCGCTTCATACTGACCCTGCGGCGCGCCATGCTCCGGCAGGCGGGTCAGGCTCTCGACCCAGGCCAGCGCGGCGCGTTCACGCGGGGTGAAGTAGGCGGTTTCCTGCCACACGCACAAGGTTTGCAGGCGGGCTTCGGTCTCACCGGCCTTGCGTGCATCGTTGGCGTGCAGGTTGACGCAGTAGGCGCAGCCATTGATCTGTGACGCACGCAGGCGCACCAGCTCCAGCAGCGAGTTCTCCAGGCCGCTCTTGGCCAACGCCTGCTCCAGGCCGACCATGGCTTTGTAGGCTTCGGGGGCGTGCTTGGCCCATTCGATACGGTTGTACATGGCTGTCTCCAAGGGGTGTGGGATGGGATGGGGTTACTGTAACGCCGCCCGTTGGTCACCCCGATAGCCAATCGCGCACATAAGCGGGAGGCCAATCGTGCATTCAGCTGCCCACTGCCACGCATCCAATCTCTTCATTTCTGCACGGCTCGCCAAGCCCGGATAATGGCCAGGTCCTGACACAGAGAACCGATTCACAATGAGAGCTGCATTGAACCTGTTGCTGGTGATCCTGCTGGCGCTGAACTTGCGGCCGATCCTGACCAGCATCGGCCCGTTACTCGAACCCATGCGCGCCAGCACCGGCCTGGGTTACCAGCAGGCGGCCTTGCTGACGGCGCTGCCGGTCTTGTGCATGGGCCTGGTGCCCTTGCTGCAACCCTGGCTGCGGCGCTGGATCAGCGAGCATGGCGGCATGCTGGGCGGCCTGGCCGCGATTGCCCTGGCCTGCCTGTGGCGGCTGCAGCTGGACAGCGCGTGGGCGCTGATCGCCAGCGCAGTAGTCGCCGGCCTGGGCGTGGCGCTGGTCCAGGGCATGATGCCCGGGCTGGTCAACCGCTGGTTCCCGGCGCGTCTGGCAGGGGCGATGGGCCTGTATTCGGCGGCATTGATGAGCGGCGGCGGCCTGGCTGCCGTCTTGGGCCCACATATCAGCGGCTACTTTGGCCACTGGCAGGTCGGCCTGGGCCTTTGGGCGATCCCGGCGCTGCTGGCGGTGCTCGCCTGGGCCGTGCTGCGGCCCCGGCAGCAACCGCCAAAGCTGGCCGGCGCGGCTGACGGGCACTGGTTCGGCACCCGCCGGGCCTGGTTGCTGGCCCTGTACTTCGGCCTGATCAACGGCGGCTACACCAGCATGGTGGCCTGGTTGCCGGCCTATCACATCGAGCACGGCGGCAGCGCCCAGGGTGGCGCCGACCTGGTGGGCCTGATGACGATCTTCCAGGTGGCCGGTGCACTGGGCCTGCCGCTGTTGCTGCGGCGCTGGACCGACCGTCGTCCCGGCCTGTGGCTGGCGCTGGCGATCCAGCTGGCGGGCTTCCTCGGCTTGCTGCTGGCGCCGACCCAGGCGCAAGGGTTGTGGGTGGCGATGATCGGTTTTGGCCTGGGCGCCTGCTTCAGCCAGAGCCTGACGCTGACCCTGGAGCATCTGAAAACACCTGCCCAGGCCGGTAGCCTGGCGGCGTTCGTGCAGGGCATCGGTTTCATCATCACCGGCATCGTGCCGTACATCACCGGTTGGCTGCGTGACGTGAGTGGTGACTTCCAGGCGTCGTGGGCACTGCTGACCGTGACAGTGCTGGCGATGCTGCTGGTGACCGCGTGCTTCAACCCGCGCGGCTATGCGGCGGCCATCGCACGCCCGGCCTTGGTGGGCAAGGCCGCACCGGTCAGCTGAGGCGTTGCAGGGTGTCGCGCACCCGGTCCAGCGCCGGGTCGATGTCCAGCAACTCGATCGCGCCGAAGCCCAGCAGCAACCCTGGGCGCACCGGCGCTTCGCTGTAGAACGGCGCCAGCGAGTACAGGCCGACCTCCACCTTGCGCGCAAGGTTGGCCAGCAGTTCGACATCGACCCCAGGTTTGGCCAGGGCGCTGAGGTGGAAACCGGCGCTGGCCGGGATGGGGCTGAACCAGGCAGACAAGTCCCCGCCCAGGCGCGCCAGGATGCGGTCGCGGCGGGCGCTGTAGACCTCGTGGCAACGACGAATGTGTTTGTTCAGGTGGCCTTCGCCAAGGAACCGCGCCAGCGCCCACTGCAGCAGGGTCGGGCTGTGCCAGTCACTCAGGTGTTTGGCCACGCAGGCGGCCTGCAGCACGGCGGGGGGCAGCACGGCGTAGCCCAGGCGCAGCTCTGCCAGCAGCGTCTTGGAAAACGTCCCCACATACGCCACCAGGCCATGGCGGTCCAGGCGCTGCAGCGCATCCGAGGCTGGTCCGTGGTAGCGGAACTCGCAGTCGTAGTCGTCTTCGATGATCAGCGCACCCAGTTCGGCGGCCCGCGCCAGCAGCGCGTGCCGGCGCCGCTCGCTCATCGGCATGCCCAGCGGAAACTGGTGCGACGGCGTCACGTAGATCAGCCGGGTGCCGTCGGCAATCTGCTCCACGCACAGGCCTTCATCGTCTACCGGCACCGACTGCAGGCGTGCGCCCAGGGCCAGGAACAGTTGCCGGGCTGGCGGGTAGCCGGGGTCTTCCATGGCCACCTGGCAACCCGGCTCGACCAGCACCCGGGCGATCAGGTCCAGCGCCTGCTGGGCGCCGTTGCACACCAGCAGGTCGGCTGCGCTGCAGTGCACGCCGCGAGCATAGGCGATGTGGTGGGCGATGGCTTCGCGCAGCTCTGGCAGGCCCTGGGCCGGGAACTGCCGATCGGGGTGGCGCTGGCTACGGCGCAGGGCGTAGTTCAGGCAGCTGCGCCACTGGTCGAACGGGAACTGCGCCTTGCTCGATGCGCCGCCGATGAAATCGTAGCGCGACGGCGCTTCCAGCTGGCGCCGGCCAAGCACTGTCGCGCGTTGCTGCCAGCGTTCGAGGGACGCAGCACCGGCCAGGGGGATGGCCGCAGATTCGCTGCTACGCAGGGGCAGGCGCGGGGTGATGAAGGTGCCACGGCCGACCACGCCGCTGAGCAGGTTGTCGTAGGTAAGGCGCGAGTAGGCCTCGGCCACGGTCTTGCGTGACACACCCAGTTGCTCGGCCAGCAGGCGGGTTGGCGGCAGCTGGGTGCCGGCAGCCAGGTGGCCGCTGTCGATACCGGCGCGCAGTTGCTGGTAGAGCTGGTCGGCGAGGCCTTTGCGGCCTTCCAGGCGGATGTGCAGTTCCATGGGGCGGTCCGGGGCGGGGGAGTGCTCAGGATAGCGGATTGGCTGGGCGACTGAGCGGGATGAACACCGCCACAGGTTGCCGCCTTCGTGCATGGCTGTAGACTGGTGAGGCTGCAATGAGGCCCACCGAGCAATCCAGTCAAGTCAACAAGGCTGGCAACCATGGCCACACAGGTTTGGTACGTTGCAACAAATGTGGGAGCGGGTTCACCCGCGAAGCGCCGCGCGGGCGGCGCTCGATCTCACAGGCGCTGTATATCTGTGCTGGCAAGCACCTGTCAGCCCAGATGCTTTCCACTGTGGGGCCCTACCGACAACAGGGCGGCCTACTCGCCGCTAACCAACCGCCGCGCCAGCTGGTTATGCCGCTCCAGCACCCGCGGCAGGTCGACCGTAGCCAACTGCCCATCCTTCACCACCACCCGCCCATTGATCACGCTGGTGTGCACCTGCGTCGGCGTACAGAACACCAGCGCCGCCAGCGGGTCATGATGGCCACCGGCATAGGCCACGTGGCCCAGATCGAAGGCGACGAAGTCGGCCACCATCCCCGGCGCCAAGGCGCCGATGTCATTGCGGTTGAGCACCTTGGCGCCACCCAGGGTGGCGATCTCCAGGGCCTCGCGCGCCGTCATCGCATCGGGGCCGAAACCTACCCGTTGCAGCAACAAGGCCTGACGCACTTCACCGATCATGCTGGCGCCGTCGTTGGATGCCGAACCGTCGACACCCAGGCCCACCGGTACACCGTGGTCGCGCATCTTGCGCACCGGGGCGATGCCCGAGGCCAGGCGCATGTTCGAACAAGGGCAATGGGCCACGCCGGTGCCGGTACGGGCGAACAGCTCGATGCCATGCTGGTCGAGCTGCACACAGTGGGCGTGCCACACATCGTGGCCGACCCAGCCGAGGTCTTCGGCGTATTCGGCGGGGGTCATGCCGAACTTTTCGCGGCTGTAGGCGATGTCGTTGACGTTCTCGGCCAGGTGGGTGTGCAATGACACCCCGTACTGACGTGCCAGTACCGCCGCTTCGCGCATCAGGTCACGGCTGACCGAGAACGGTGAGCAGGGCGCCACCACGATGCGGCGCATCGAGCCGTGGCTGGCATCGTGGTAGTCCTCGATCAGGCGCTGGGATTCCTTGAGGATGTCGCTTTCCTTCTCCACCACCGAGTCTGGCGGCAGCCCGCCCTGGCTCTGGCCCACGCTCATGCTGCCGCGCGCGGCGTGGAAGCGCATGCCGATTTCCGCGGCGGCATGGATGCTGTCGTCGAGCTTGCAGCC
>NZ_JABMCW010000083.1:0-18810 GCF_013179705.1 Pseudomonas sp. CM25
TGCCCTGCGCCATTCGACTACCCAATGCCCACAGCCACCCCGGCTGGCATCAGGAGAGTCCCCATGCGCAAACTCATCGTAGCCGCCTTCATCAGCCTCGACGGCGTCATGCAGGCCCCCGGCGGCCCACAGGAAGATACCAGCGGCGGGTTCAGTTACGGCGGCTGGATCGTGCCCTACGCCGAAGAGGTATTCGGCCAGGCCATGCAGAACCTGTTCAGCCAGCCCTTCGAACTGCTGCTGGGCCGGCGCACTTACGATATCTTCGCGGGCTACTGGCCAAAGATAGAAGACAACTCGGAAGATTTTTCCATCGCCAATCTGTTCAACAGCGTGGCCAAGCATGTGGCCACTCACCACCCCGCTACCCTCGACTGGCACAACAGCCAAGCCCTGGGCACGGACATCACCACTGCGGTGAGTGTGCTGAAACAACAGGAGGGCCCCGCCCTGCTGACCCAAGGCAGCGCCGAGCTGGTGCAGCAATTACTGGCAGCAAGCCTGGTCGATGAACTGCAGTTGCTGATCCACCCGCTGCTGCTCGGCCACGGCAAGCGCCTGTTCGGTCATGACGCGGCGGCCGCAGCCTTCACCCTGGAGCATTCCGTGGTTTCGCCCAAGGGCGTGGTCATCGCCCGTTACGTGCGCGCAGGCCAGGTGCAGACCGGATCATTCGACAAAACGTAACTGCGTACAACTTTTGCCCCGCGCCAGCATCGAAAAACAGGTAAGCCCCTATCCGCTCCAAGGAGGTCAACCATGGCGCTGCGCACTACGCTGTTGCTTTCCTGCATGACCCTGGCCCTGCTCGGCTGCGCCGGCAACGATCACCCGGCACCACCGACCACCGAGCAGGTCGACCTGCAACGCTACCAGGGCACCTGGTATGAACTGGCCCGACTGCCGATGTTCTTCCAGCGCAACTGCGTGCAGTCCGAGGCACGTTATGGCCTGCGCGAGGACGGGCGCATCGACGTTACCAACCGCTGCAAGGAAAAAGACGGCCAGTGGAACGAAGCCAAGGGCATCGCCGAAGCCCAGCAACCCGGCAAGACCGACAAGCTCTGGGTACGCTTCGACAACTGGTTCAGCCGCCTGGCGCCGGACCTGACCAAGGGTGAATACTGGGTGCTGTACCACGACAAGGACTACCGCGTGGCGCTGGTCGGCCACCCCAACCGCGAATATTTGTGGCTGCTTTCGCGTACCCCGGCCATTACCGATCAGGTACGCGAACAACTGCTGACAATTGCCCAGAAACAGGGCTATGACACCAGCAAGCTGATCTGGCGCAAGGAAGGCTAGCTTGGCGTCGACGACGTTGAGCAATCAGGCTAAGGTGTGCGCCCCGTATCGCCTCGAAGGAACGAGCCCGTTGATCACCTGCCACGTCAAATACCTCGTCGACCCTTACCAGTTGCCCGCGTTCGAGGCCTATTCACGGCTGTGGATGGGCCTTGTCACGCGCATGGGCGGCAAGCATCACGGCTACTTCCTGCCCGCCGAAGGCGCCAACAACGTCGCCTATTGCCTGTTCAGCTTCCCCAGCCTCGCCGCCTACGAGCAGTACCGCAAACAGGCCGAAACCGACCCGCAGTGCATCGCCGCAGTAGCCATGGCAACCGAGCAGCGTTTCATCCTCAGCTACGAGCGCAGCTTCCTCAAGCCGCTGTTGGAACCACGCATCCGCTCGCTGGCACTGTGTGTCTTTCATCACCAGGGCAAGATCCTGGTCAACGTCTTCGATGACCCGGCCAGTGGCCAGACGCTGTGCCGCCCGCTGGGTGGCGGTATCGAATTCGGTGAACCGGGTCGTGACGCCATCGCTCGCGAAATCCGCGAAGAACTGGACCAGCCAATCAGTGATGTGCGCCTGCTAGGCATCCTGGAGAGCCTGTTCACCTATGCCGGCACGCCGGGGCATGAGATCGTGCAGGTGTACGATGCGCGCTTCGACGACGCCAGCCTGTACCAGCAAGCCTGGCTGAATGGCCACGAGTCCAACGGCAGCCCGTTCCGCGTCCGCTGGTGTGACAGCGCCGATTTCGACCGCATCGGCCCGCTGGTACCAGAGGGGCTGCAGGCGTTGCTGCGCGACTTGTCGTTGCTGGCCTGAAACAAGGAGCCAGACCATGGATCTGCTGTTCCTGGGCACCTCCGCCGGGGTCCCCACCAAGGCAAGGAATGTCAGCGCCACGGCGCTGATCGAAACCAGCGGCAGCCACTGGTACCTGGTCGACTGCGGCGAAGGCACGCAGCATCGGCTGCTGCACACGCCGCTGTCGATCCGCGACTTGCGGGCGATCTTCATCACCCATGTGCACGGCGACCACTGCTTCGGCCTACCCGGTTTGCTGGCGAGCGCCGGCATGAGCGGCCGTACCCAGCCGCTGGAGCTGATCTTGCCCGCCGCGCTGCACGACTGGGTGCGCCAGGGCCTGGTGGCCAGCGACACTTTTCTACCGTTCGAACTGCGGCTGCTGGCAGTGGAAGAGCTGGTCCAGTGGCGCAGCGAAGCCGTGCAGGTGACCACCGTGCAGTTGTCGCACCGGGTGCCGAGCGTCGGCTTCGTGTTCACCGAACTCAACCCCGAGCCGCGGCTGGACGTCCAGCGGCTGGCGGCCGAGGGCATACCGCGCGGCCCGCTATGGGGCGATCTGGCCAAGGGGCTGGCGGTGCAGCATGACGGGCAGTTGCTGCACGGCAGCGATTACTTGCGCGCGTCCCGCCCGGCGCGGCGGGTGATCGTGTGCGGAGACAACGACAACCCGGAACTGCTGGCGGACGCCGCCAACGGTGCGGATGTGCTGGTGCATGAAGCGACGTTCACCCAGGCGGTGGTGGAGCGCACCGGCGTCACCTTCGGCCACAGCACTGCTGCTGCAGTGGCACGCTTTGCCGAGACTGTCGGCGTGCGCAACCTGGTGCTGACGCACTTCAGCGCCCGCTACCAGGGCGACCCACGGCGCACGCCGAACATCGACAACGTGCGCGATGAAGCGCTTGCGCAGTACAGCGGGAAATTGATATTGGCGCAGGACCTGCAGCGCTTCCGCATTGGGCGCGATGGGAGCCTGGAACCGGTTGGGTGCCATGGGGAACGGGTTTAGGCTGACAGGTGCTTGCCACAAAATATTCAGCGCCTGTCAGCCCTGATGCGATCCCTATGAGAGCGCCCAGGCGACATCCCTGCCTACGCCGCCAATCTCCCCCTGGCAATCGCCTCCGAAGCCGCCAGCATCGCCCGCAGCAACACCGCACAACCCGCCGCCAGGTCGTCAGGCGTGGCGTTCTCGATCTCGTTGTGGCTGATGCCATTCTCGCACGGCACAAAAATCATCCCCGCCGGCCCCAGCTCGGCCAGGAAGATCGCGTCATGCCCCGCCCCACTGACAATGTCCATGTGTGGCAAGCCCAGCGCCTGCGCCGAATCGCGCACGGCATCGACGCAGCCTTTGTCGAAGTACAGCGCCGGGAAGTCGGCTGTGGGTACCAGCTCGTAGCCAAGGCCATGTTTGGCACAAGTCGCCTCGATTACCCCGCGCACCTCGGCAATCATCGCATTCAGCTGCTCGCCCTCAAGATGCCGGAAGTCCAGGGTCATGCGCACTTCACCGGGGATCACGTTACGCGAGCCCGGGTAGGCCTGCAGGCAGCCCACCGTGCCACAGGCATGCGGCTGATGGGCGTGTGCGGTACGGTTGACGGCTTCGACGACGGCGGCTGCACCGACCAGGGCATCCTTGCGCAGATGCATGGGCGTAGGGCCGGCATGGGCTTCGACGCCGCGCAGGGTCAGGTCGAACCACTTCTGGCCCAGGGCGCCGAGGACCACGCCGATGGTCTTGGCCTGGTCTTCGAGGATCGGCCCCTGCTCGATATGCGCTTCAAAATAGGCCCCCACCGGATGGCCCAGCACGGCACGCGAACCGGCGTAGCCGATGGCGTTCAACGCTTCGCCGACGCTGACGCCCTGAGCATCGCGCTTGGCCAGGGTTTCCTCCAGGGTGAACTTGCCGGCGAATACCCCTGAACCCATCATGCAGGGGGCGAAGCGCGAACCTTCTTCGTTGGTCCATACCACCACTTCCAGCGGTGCCTCGGTTTCCAGGCCCAGGTCGTTGAGGGTGCGAATCACCTCCAACCCGGCCATCACGCCGAAGCAGCCGTCGAACTTGCCGCCGGTAGGCTGGGTGTCGATATGGCTGCCGGTCATCACCGGGGGCAGCTTGGGGTTGCGACCCGAGCGGCGGGCGAAGATGTTGCCGACGGCGTCGACGCTGACCGTGCATCCAGCCGCTTTGCACCATTGTACAAACAGGTCGCGGGCCTGGCGGTCGAGGTCGGTCAGGGCCAGGCGGCAGACGCCGCCCTTGGCGGTGGCACCGAGGCGGGCCAGGTCCATCAGCGATTGCCACAGGCGGTCGCTGTCGATGTGCTGGACGGTGGTCTTGAGGATGTCTTGGACTGGGGTCACAGGTTTCTCCTTCAGGCTTTTTTGTTGTCTGTGCCGGCCCTATCGCCGGCAAGCCAGCTCCCACAGGATCACCACAGGTTCGAGTGCGGCGCAGTAGGTGGGAGCTGGCTTGCTGGCGATGGGGCCAGCGTGGTCTCAGGGTAAAGGCTTGGCCAGCCGTGCCGGGCTGCGCGCCGCCCAGCTGGCAAACACGTAATACAACGCCCCGCCCAGCAACGAGCCGGTGAACCAGCCGTAGTCGTAGAACCAGCTGAAACTGCTGTTGCCGATGGCCATCACGGTAAGCGCCACGGGCACCCCGAATGCCGCGAAGCCTGCCCAGTTCCACGCCGGGTACACGTCGTCGCGGTACAGCCCGGCCAGGTCCAGCTTCTGCCGGCGGATCAGGAAGTAGTCCACCACCATGATCCCGGCAATCGGCCCGAGCAGGCTGGAGTAGCCCAGCAACCAGTTGGAGTACACGCTTTCCAGGCTCAGGTCGGACACGATCAGGCCCAGCTTTTTCAGCAGCTCATGGCCCATCAGCGCCAGGCCGATGAAGCCGGTCAGCCACACGGCGCGGCTGCGCCCGATCAGGCGGGGGGCGATGTTCTGGAAGTCGTTGGTCGGCGACACGATGTTCGCCGCGGTATTGGTCGACAGCGTGGCGATCACGATCAACGCCATCGCCAGGGCCACCCAGAACGGGCTGTGGATCTTGCCGATCAGGCTGACCGGGTCGGACACCGTTTCGCCCACCAGTGACGCCGAGGCGGCGGTGAGCACCACGCCCAGCGAGGCAAACAGAAACATGGTCAGTGGCAGGCCGAAGATCTGCCCGAGAATCTGGTCCTTCTGGCTGCGGGCGTAGCGGCTGAAATCGGGGATGTTCAACGACAATGTGGCCCAGAAGCCGACCATGGCGGTAAGCCCGGCGCAGAAGTAACTGACCACGCTGGCCCCTTCCGGGCGCTTGGGCGGCTGCGCCAGCAGTTCGGTCATCGACATGTGCGGCACGGCCCAGAACAGCAAGCCGACGCCCACCGCTACCAGCAACGGTGCCGACAGCGTTTCGAGCCACTTGATCGACTCGGCGCCGCGCAACACCACCCACAGGTTCAGGCACCAGAAAATCATGAAGCCAATCACCTCGCCGGTCCCGCCCAAGGCCCTCCAGCCCTCGAACACCGAGCCGAGAAACAGGTGGATGGCCAGCCCGCCGAACATCGTCTGAATGCCGAACCAGCCGCACGCGACCACCGCACGGATCAGGCATGGCACGTTGGAGCCGAGGATGCCGAACGACGAGCGCAGCAGCACCGGGAACGGGATGCCGTACTTGGTGCCGGGAAAGGCATTGAGTGTAAGCGGGACCAGCACGATGACGTTGGCCAGCAGAATCGCCAGCAGGGCCTCGCCGACACTGAGGCCGAAATAGGCCGTGAGCACACCACCCAGGGTGTAGGTGGGCACGCAAATGGACATGCCCACCCACAGCGCGGTGATGTGCCATTTGTTCCAGGTGCGCTGATGCACCTTGGTCGGTGCGATGTCGTGGTTGTAGCGCGGGCTGTCGAGGACATCACTGCCCTCGGACAGCTCGAACAGGCCATTCTGCTCGACCACTTGCGATCTGCTCTGTTGCATGGGCCCTTCTCCAGATTTCTTGTAGTTGTTTGCTCATCGGGCGGATTCGATGGCCGGAGTACACACGCTGAATGTGCTTGAAAATTTCGACCAAATTCCCATCTTGTCAAGTTAGTCAAAATTCCTGAAAGCCCCGGGCTAGGCGCGTTATTTAAATTTACTTCTTTATTTTCAGTAACTTAAAAACCACAAAATTAGTATGAAAATTTTCTTGCTGAATCCAGAATCAGCATCTAGCCTCGAATCTTGTCAGGACTGACAGGATTAACCGCCCTGCCCGCCCTGCACCCGGAAAATTCCAAGAACCGGCCAAGAGACCGGTCAGCCTGCGAGGAAAACGGCATGTCCCTGTTGATCCGTGGCGCCACCGTGGTTACCCACGAAGAAAGCTACTCCGCCGATGTGCTGTGTACCGATGGCCTGATCCGCGCCATTGGTCAAAACCTGGAAGCGCCCACCGACTGCGAGATACTCGACGGCAGCGGGCAGTACCTGATGCCCGGCGGCATCGACCCGCACACCCACATGCAGTTACCCTTCATGGGCACCGTCGCCAGCGAGGACTTTTTCAGTGGCACCGCTGCTGGCCTGGCCGGTGGCACCACGTCGATCATCGACTTCGTCATCCCCAACCCGCAGCAGTCACTGCTGGAGGCCTTCCACACCTGGCGTGGCTGGGCGCAGAAAAGCGCATGCGATTACGGCTTCCACGTCGCCATCACCTGGTGGAGCGAGCAGGTGGCCGAAGAAATGGGCGAGCTGGTGGCCAAGCATGGGGTGAATAGCTTCAAGCACTTCATGGCCTACAAGAACGCGATCATGGCCGCCGACGACACCCTGGTGGCCAGCTTCGAGCGCTGCCTGCAGCTGGGCGCGGTGCCCACCGTGCATGCCGAGAACGGCGAGCTGGTGTATCACCTGCAGAAAAAACTGCTGGCCCAAGGCCTGACCGGTCCCGAGGCACACCCCCTGTCACGCCCCTCGCAGGTGGAAGGCGAAGCGGCCAGCCGCGCCATCCGCATTGCCGAAACCATTGGCACGCCACTGTATGTGGTGCACATTTCCAGCCGTGAAGCGCTGGACGAAATCACCTATGCCCGGGCCAAGGGCCAGCCGGTGTACGGCGAGGTGCTGCCCGGCCACCTGCTGCTGGATGACAGCGTCTACCGCGACCCGGACTGGGCCACCGCCGCCGGTTACGTGATGAGCCCGCCGTTCCGCCCACGCGAGCACCAGGAGGCGCTGTGGCGCGGGCTGCAATCGGGCAACCTGCACACCACCGCCACCGACCACTGCTGCTTCTGCGCCGAGCAGAAGGCCATGGGCCGGGACGACTTCAGCCGCATCCCCAACGGCACCGCCGGCATCGAAGACCGCATGGCGGTGCTGTGGGACGCGGGCGTCAACAGCGGGCGCCTGTCGATGCATGAATTCGTCGCGCTGACCTCCACCAATACGGCAAAAATCTTCAACCTGTTCCCGCGCAAAGGCGCCATTCGCGTTGGCGCCGATGCCGACCTGGTGCTGTGGGACCCGCAGGGCACGCGCACCATCTCGGCCCAGACCCACCATCAGCGGGTGGACTTCAACATCTTCGAAGGCCGCACCGTGCGCGGCGTCCCCAGCCACACCATCAGCCAGGGCAAGGTGCTCTGGGCCGATGGCGACCTGCGCGCCGAGCCGGGCGCGGGGCGGTATGTGCAGCGGCCGGCGTACCCGTCGGTGTATGAGGTACTGGGGCGCAGGGCCGAGCAACAGCGGCCGACGCCTGTGCAGCGTTAAGGCGCCCGGGGCTGCTGCGCAGCCCATCGCCGCGGTTCGTCGCCACGACAAGCCAGCTCCCACCTCGACCGCGCGGCTTTGACGGTCGGTGGAGTACCTGTGGGAGCCGGCTTGCCGGCGATTGGGGCGCAAAGCGCCCCCATTCCAAGCCAACTATAAGAAAGAGAGGCTCCAACCGTGATCGACGCCCTGAACCACTTGCCGCGCCCCCGGGCCGGCGCCGACCAGCTGGCCGAGCGCTTCAGCGACCTGGCCCCACCCCTGACCGCCCGCCAGGCCGCCGTCGAAAGCGCACGCTGCCTGTACTGCTACGACGCCCCTTGCGTCAACGCGTGCCCCAGCGACATCGACATCCCGTCGTTCATCCACCGCATCAGCGACGAAAACCTGCAAGGCGCCGCCGAACGCATCCTCTCCGCCAACATCCTCGGCGGCAGCTGCGCCCGCGTCTGCCCCACCGAAATCCTCTGCGAGCAAGCCTGCGTGCGCAACAACGCCCAGGAATGCGCACCGGTGCTGATCGGCCAGTTGCAGCGCTACGCGCTGGACAACGCCCAGTTCAGCGAACACCCATTCCAGCGCTCGCCGGCCACCGGCAAGCGCATCGCCGTGGTCGGTGCCGGCCCTGCCGGGCTGTCCTGCGCCCATCGCCTGGCCATGCACGGGCATGAGGTGGTGGTGTTCGAGGCCTGCGACAAGGCCGGTGGCCTGAACGAGTACGGCATCGCCCGCTACAAGCTGGTGGATGACTACGCTCAGCGTGAAGTGGAATTCCTGCTGGGGATTGGCGGTATCGAGATCCGCCATGGCCAGCGTCTGGGGGGCAACCTGAGCCTTGGCGAACTGCGCGATCAGTATGACGCGGTGTTCCTCGGCCTGGGCTTGAATGCCGTACGCCAATTGGGCCTGCCAGATGAAGAAGCCCCCGGCCTGCTTGCCGCGACCGACTACATCCGCGAACTGCGCCAGGCCGATGACCTCAGCCAGCTGCCGCTGGCCGACCGCTGCCTGGTGATCGGCGCCGGCAATACAGCGATCGACATGGCCGTGCAGATGAGCCGCCTGGGTGCCCGCGACGTCAACCTGGTGTACCGGCGCGGTATCGCCGACATGGGCGCCACGGGCCACGAGCAGGACATCGCCAAGGCCAACCAGGTGCGCCTGCACACCTGGGCCCGCCCCGACGCCGTGCTGCTGGACGACAGCGGCAAGGTGCGCGGCATGCGCTTTGCCCGCACGGCGCTTGCCGATGGCCGCCTGCGCGACACTGGCGAAACCTTCGAGCTGGCCGCCGATGCCATCTTCAAGGCCATCGGCCAACGCTTTGACGATGCCAGCCTCGCCGACCCGGTAGCCGCGCAACTGGCCCGCGAGGGGGAGCGTATTCGCGTTGATGAAGGGATGCAGACCAGCCTGCCGGGTGTGTATGCCGGGGGCGACTGCACCGCCCTGGGCCAGGACCTTACCGTGCAGGCCGTGCAACACGGCAAGCTGGCCGCCGAAGCCATGCATGCCCAACTCATGCTCAACGTGGAGGCTGCATAAATGGCCGACTTGTCTATCGTATTCGCCGGCATCAAGGCGCCCAACCCGTTCTGGCTGGCCTCCGCACCGCCCACCGACAAGGCCTACAATGTGGTCCGCGCGTTCGAGGCGGGCTGGGGCGGTGTGGTCTGGAAGACCCTGGGCGAAGACCCGGCGGCGGTCAACGTGTCCTCGCGCTACTCGGCGCACTATGGCGCCAACCGCCAGGTGCAGGGCATCAACAATATCGAGCTGATTACCGACCGCTCGCTGGAAATCAACCTGCGTGAAATCACCCAGGTGAAGAAGGACTGGCCTGACCGTGCGCTGATCGTGTCACTGATGGTGCCGTGCGAAGAGCAATCGTGGAAGTTTATCCTGCCACTGGTGGAAGCCACCGGGGCCGATGGCATCGAGCTGAACTTCGGCTGCCCCCACGGCATGCCGGAGCGCGGGATGGGCGCAGCGGTAGGCCAGGTGCCGGAGTACGTGGAAATGGTCACCCGCTGGTGCAAGACGTATTGCTCGCTGCCGGTGATCGTCAAGCTCACGCCGAACATCACCGATATCCGCCAGTCGGCCCGTGCCGCTCACCGTGGCGGGGCCGATGCGGTGTCGTTGATCAACACCATCAACTCGATTACCAGCGTCGACCTGGACCGCATGGTGGCCCACCCCATCGTCGGCGACCAGAGCACCCACGGCGGTTATTGCGGTTCGGCGGTAAAACCGATTGCGCTGAACATGGTGGCAGAAATCGCTCGCGACCCGGAAACCCGCGGTTTGCCGATTTGCGGCATTGGCGGCATCGGCAACTGGCGTGATGCCGCCGAGTTCATGGCCCTGGGCAGTGGCGCCGTACAGGTATGCACAGCGGCGATGCTGCACGGTTTTCGCATTGTGGAAGACATGAAGGACGGCCTGGCACGTTGGATGGACCAGCATGGGCACCCGAATATCGAGGCGTTCCGCGGTCAGGCAGTGGGGCATACCACGGACTGGAAGTACCTGGACATCAACTACAAGTCCGTGGCGCATATCGACCAGGAGGCCTGCATCGGTTGCGGGCGCTGCCACATTGCCTGTGAAGATACTTCGCACCAGGCGATTGCCAGCACCCTCAAGGCGGACGGTACCCACGCCTATAGCGTGATCGAGGAGGAATGCGTGGGCTGCAACCTGTGCCAGATCACCTGCCCGGTGGAGAGCTGCATCGAGATGGTGGCGCAGGATACTGGCAAGCCGTACCTGAACTGGACCCAGGACCCGCGCAACCCCTATCGCGAGGCCAGTTAAGCGTCTTTGCCTTGAATGGCCTCATCGCCGGCAAGCCAGCTCCCACAGGGATCGCAGCAGGGCTGACAGGTGCGATCCCTGTGGGAGCTGGCCTGCCGGCGATGAGCCGCAACGCGACCCCAATCAGAGCCTCAGGGTTCCAAACCGATCCCCCGCAAAATCACACTGGTCACCGTCTGCATCGCACTCTCGAACGCCATGTCCGACAGCGCCTCGCCACCATTAAGCAGCGTCACCTGGTAGCCAAAGTCAGCGTAATGCTGGGTAGCCGCCCAGATCATGTACAGCAACGCTGACGGCTCAACCGGCAGAATGCGGCCCTCCTCCACCCAGCGGCGGATCTTGGCTTCCTTCAGCTTCGCCCAGGGCACCAGGCTCTCATCAAGGTTCACCCCCAGGACCGGCGCGCCGTGCAGCATCTCTTCGGCCCAGATCTTCGAGCCCAGCGGCCGTGAGCGCGAATGGCCCATCTTGGCCCGTATGTAACTGGTCAGCACTACGCGCGGGTCGTCGAAATTCTCGAAACACAATGCATCCTGCTTCCACACATCCAGCAGGTCTTGCAGCACCGCGCGGAACAGCTCGTCCTTGGTGCTGAAATAGTAATGCAGGTTGGAGCGCGGCAACTCGGCCTGCTCGGCGATATCACCCATCGAAGTGGCGCCGTAGCCCTTGTCGGCGAACACCTTTTCCGCGGCTTGCAGAATCTTCTCGACATTGCGCCGGCGGATTTCGATCTTGTGGTTGGCCATCAGGCTTGAGCCGTCCACACCGCCAGTTCATAACCGTCCGGGTCGATGAAGTGGAAACGCCGGCCACCGGGGAAGGCAAAGGCCGCGCGGCTGATCTTCGCACCTGCGGCCTCGACGCGTTTCTGCGTGGCCTCGAGATCGTCGGCGTAGAGGATGATCAACGGCCCACCCGGCCTTACCGGCTCGCCGGTGGTGAAGCCGCCTGTCAGCCGGCCATCGCCGAATTCGCTGTAGGTAGGCCCGTAGTCGGTGAAAGCCCAGCCGAACACGCTGCCATAGAAGGCCTTGCTCCGTGCGATGTCGCTGACATTGAACTCGATGTTGTCGATCTGCCGGTCAGTACCGCGAATGCCCATGTGTGCTCCGTGCCGAAGGGGTTTCACCTAGTCTACTCCGGTCACTTGAGAGTTTTACATCAGGCGGCATGAAACAACCCGGGGGCCTAATGCCAATCAGTTAAGGCTAGAGGGGCTGCTGCGCAGCCCATCGCCGCGGTTCGTCGCCACGACAAGCCAGCTCCCACCCAGACCGCATCGAGTTCAAGCCATGCGCCGTACTTGTGGGAGCCTGGCTTGCCAGCGATGGGCCGCAAAGCGGCCCCAATTGCTTAACTGACTGGCATTCCCCGGTGGCCAGGCTTTATCGCGAACACCGGCAAAGCCGTTGCCCCACACCGCGTCGCATTCTTCGCGGGTAAACCCGCTCCCACAGGGATCGCGCACGCATTGAGATTTGAAGAAGGGCACTACCCGCAACTGGCCCGGTCGCGCACCGGGCACTGGGCGCGGTGCAGGTTCAGCGCGGTATTGATGATGCCGATATGGCTGAACGCCTGGGGGAAGTTGCCAAGCATGCGCCGACCGGCCGGGTCGTACTGCTCGGCCAGCAGGCCAAGATCGTTGCACAGACCGGTCAGGCGCTGGTACAGCGCCTGCGCCTCGGCCTGGCGGCCAAGCAGTACATACACGTCAGCCAGCCAGAACGAACACACCAGGAAAGTGCCCTCGCCTGGGGTCAGGCCATCGCTGCAGCTGTCGCTGTCGTAGCGCATCAGCAGGCCGTTTTTCAGCAGCCGTTGTTCGATCTGCTCCAGCGTGCGCAAAAAACGCGGGTCGTCCGCCGGCAGGAAACCGGTCAGGGCAATCTGCAACAGGCTGGCATCCATTTCAGTCGAGCCGTAGGCCTGGACGAAGAATTTGCCGCTCGCATCCAGCCCCTGTGTACACACTTCGTTGCGGATCTCGTCGGCCACCTGGCGGTAATGCCGCCCGCGCTCACGGTCCTCCTCGGTGGTGTCGGCCAGCCCGGCGGCGCGGTCGAAGGCGACCCAGGCCATGACCTTGGAATGCACGAACTGCTGGCGACCGCCGCGCACCTCCCAGATACCCTCGTCGGGCTTGCGCCAGATGCTTTCCACATACGGCAGGATCAGCCGCGCAATCGCGGCACTGCGTGGCAGCCGGGGCAAGCCGCCCTTGATCGCCTGGGTCATGGCGTCGGCCAGTTCGCCATAGATGTCCAGTTGCATCTGCCCGGACGCGGCATTGCCCACGCGCACCGGCTGTGAATGTTCGTACCCGGCCAGCCATGGCAGGGTGTACTCCTGCAAATCACGCTCGCCAGCCAGGCCGTACATGATCTGCATCTGTTCGGGGTTGCCAGCCACCGAACGCAGCAGCCATTCACGCCAGGCCTGGGCTTCGTCGAAATAGCCAAGGTTCATGAACGCCAGCAGGGTCATGGTAGCGTCGCGCAGCCAGCAAAAGCGGTAGTCCCAGTTGCGCTCGCCACCCACACGCTCGGGCAGCGAGGTGGTGACGGCGGCGACGATGCCGCCGGTGGGGGCATAGGTCATGGCCTTGAGAGTGAGCAGCGAGCGGCGCACCAGCGCGGTATAAGGCCCTACCTCCGGGCAGCGAGCGGCAAAGGCCTGCCATTGGTCGATGGTTTGCGCCAGGGCTTGATCGCTGTCGCAGTCGGGCTGCACCGGCAGGTGCGAGGGCTGGTGGCGCAGGCTGAAGACTTGCCGCTCGCCAGCACCCACGCGAAAGCGCGCGCCAGTGTGATGGTCGCGAGGCTGGGGCGGGACGGTGCTGCACAGGATCAACCGGTCAGGGCCGGCGACGGCGCTGAGGCTCAGTGGCTCCAACCGTTCCACCCACGGCACGCTGCGCCCGTAGTCGAAGCGCATCACCAGGTCCATTTCAAAGTTGGTTTCACCCGAGAGGCCCTCGACGATGCGCACCACCGAATTGGCTTCGCCCAACGGCATGAAGTCGAGCACCCGCGCGCGGCCGGTGGCAGTGACCCAGGTGGTTTCCAGTACCAGGGTGTCGTCCAGGTATTGCCGGCTGCTGTGTTCGACCGGGTCGCAGGGGGCCAGGCGCCAGCGGCCGTTTTCTTCGTTGCCCAGCAGGGCGGCGAATACTGCAGGTGCGTCGAAGCGTGGCAGGCACAGCCAGTCGAGCGAGCCATCGCGGCTGACCAGGGCGGCGCTGCGGCAGTTGCCCAGCAGTGCGTAATCTTCGATATGGGCGGGCATTGGGTCTCCTTTCATTGGTTGCCTGTCCCGGCCTCTTCGCGGGTAAACCCGCTCCCACAGGATCACTACTGGATCTGAAAATGCGCAGTACCCGTGGGAGCGGGTTTACCCGCGAAGAGGCCAGCACAGGCACTGCAAAACGCTCATCCCAACCGATGCCATTCGCGCTTGTCCCGCGTCAGCAGCTCATGGCCAGCCTCGGGCCCATCTTGACCGGCCGGATATTCATGCACCTCGCCATCCTTGGCCCAGGCATCAAGAAACGGCTGCACCGCACGCCAGCCGTTCTCGATGTTGTCGGCGCGCTGGAACAGGGTCTGGTCCCCGGTCAGGCAGTCGTAGATCAGTGTTTCGTAGCCAGTCGCCGGGGTCATTTTGAAGAAGTCCTTGTAGGCGAAGCCCAGCTCGACATTCTCCATTACCAGCTCTGGCCCAGGGCGCTTGGCCTGCAAGTCGAACCACATGCCTTCATTGGGCTGGATCTGGATTTTCAGGTAGTTGGGCTTGGGCCGTTCCAGCTCCGATTCGCGAAACTGCGCATACGGCGCAGGCTTGAAGCAGATGGCGATCTCGGTGTCACGTACGCTCATGCGCTTGCCGGTGCGCAAATAGAACGGCACGCCGGCCCAGCGCCAATTGTCGATCATCACCTTCAGCGCCACATAGGTCTCGGTCTGGCTATCTTCGGCCACGTTGGCTTCCTGGCGATAACCCGGCAACCGCTTGCGGCCCTGTTTGCCCACGGTGTATTGGCCGCGCACCGAATTCTTGAGCGCCATCTTTGCCGACCAGGGGCGAATCGCACCGATCACCTTGGCCTTTTCCCCACGTACCGCATCGGCACCGAACGCCGCCGGCGGTTCCATGGCGACCATCGCCAGCAACTGGAACAGGTGGTTGGGCACCATGTCACGCAGGGCGCCGGTGTTGTCGTAGAACGCCCCCCGGGTTTCGACGCCAACGGTTTCGGCAGCCGTGATCTGCACATGGTCGATGTAGTGGTTGTTCCAGAACGACTCGAACAGGCCGTTGGAGAAACGGCTGACCAGAATGTTCTGCACCGTCTCCTTGCCCAGGTAATGGTCGATGCGGTAGATCTGCCGCTCGCCCATCACCTTCAACAGGCAGGCATTGAGCGCCTCGGCACTGGCCAGGTCGGTGCCGAACGGTTTTTCCACCACGACACGACGAAAGCCGCCGCCGGACTCGTCCAGCAGGCCGGCCTCACCCAGGCGCTGGGCAACTTCCGGGAAGAACCGCGGCGACGTTGCCAGGTAGAAGATGGCATTGCCATGGCTGGTCTTGTCGATGCGCTTGCCGATGGCCTGGTAAGTGGCCGGGTCCAGGAAGTCGCCGGTCTGGTAGTCCAGGCACTTGGCCAGGCGTGACCACAGCTTCTCATCCAGGCACTTGGCTGCCCCCTCGCCCCCCTTGTCGCGCTCGGCCATGAAACTGTGCAGCCGCCCGGCAAAGTCCTCGGCACTGGCCGGGTTGTGGTCGACGCCGACGATGCGCAGGTTGCGGTCCAGCAAGCCGTCGCGGCTGAGGTTGTAAAGCGCCGGCATCAGCAGGCGCTTTACCAGGTCGCCATTGGCGCCAAACAGGAACAGGGTACAAGCGGGTGCAGCCGGTATGGTCTGTTTAGTCATTCGCCTTTCTTCTCGACGTGGCCACCGAAGCCCAGGCGCATGGCCGAGAGAATCTTGTCACCATAGGTGCCCTGCTGCTGGCGCGAGCGGAACCGCGCGAACAGTGCGCTGGACAGCACCGGCACAGGCACCGCCTGCTCGACGGCAGCGTCGATGGTCCAGCGGCCTTCGCCACTGTCGGACACCGAGCCACTGAACTGCGACAGCTGCGGGTCGGCCGCCAAGGCATCGGCGGTAAGGTCGAGCAGCCACGAAGTGACCACGCTGCCGCGCCGCCATACTTCGGCAATTTCGCCCACATTCAGGTCGAAGCGCTGGTCTTCCGGCAACTCGTTGCCGCCTTTGCTGCGCAACAGGTCGAAGCCTTCGGCGTAGGCCTGCATCAGGCCGTACTCGATGCCGTTGTGCACCATTTTTACGTAATGCCCGGCGCCCGGTGGGCCGGCGTGGATATAGCCATGTTCGGCACGCTGGTGTTCGCCACTGAGGCCATGGGTGCGTGGAATATCACCCACGCCCGGCGCCAGCGCCTTGAACAGCGGTTCCAGGCGCTCGAATACGTCCTTTTCGCCGCCGATCATCATGCAGTAGCCACGGTCCAGGCCCCAGACACCGCCAGACGTGCCCACGTCCAGGTAATGCAGGCCGCGCTTGGCCAGTTCGCTGGCGCGGCGCATGTCGTCCTTGTAGAAGGTGTTGCCGCCGTCGATGATCGCGTCGCCCGGTTCGAGCAGATCGGCCAACTGGGCGATGGTCTGTTCGGTGGGCTCACCCGCCGGCAGCATGACCCACACGGCGCGGGGTGCCTTGAGCTTTTGTACCAGCGCACCGAGGTCGTGCGCGCCCTGCGCGCCTTCGCCCTCCAGCCCGGTGATGGCCTCGCGGTTGCGGTCATGCACCACGGTGCGGTGGCCGGCGCGCATCAGGCGCCTTGCGATATTGCCGCCCATGCGGCCCAGCCCGATGATTCCCAGTTGCATGAGCCCATGCTCCCCTATTAAATGGATGACGACAGTTAAGCTTTTCAGGTTAGTCCAGCATGCCGCCCGAGGGTTCAGCGACGAATGGCGAGACCACGATAAACAAAAAAGTTCCCAAGACCTGTGAAAGAATTCAGAATGCGCCCCGCGTGAAGCGTCTACGCTTTGATTTGTCACCAGCCAAAACCGCGAGGTGTGCTCATGGGTACTCTGATGCCTGCAACCCCAACCCAGACCCTCTATGTCTCCGTGCGCCGTGATGAGCTGCGTAAGCTGAAGGACGAACGTGACCAGCTGCGTCAGCAGGTCGCCCAGTTGAACCTGATGCTGGCGCAACAGCGCGATGGCGATAAAGCTGTCAGCCTCTGAGCTGTACCTTTCTTCAGTGGGGGCTGTATGGCCTCCACCTTGCCTCCCCCCTTTGTAGCGTTTTCAGGTCCGGCTGCCTGCCGTGATCGGTACATGCAACCAAGCGCTTCGTACTTGTCCTACCCCTGTGCGGGCACGGTCTGATAACGTCCATTGCTCACTCCAGCCAGAATCGGCATCGGGCAGGCTGACTTCGCGGCCTGCAGCGCTATTCGGAGCTGACTGCATGAAACGTATCCCCCTTGGCGTTTCCCTGGCCTTGATTGTCCTTGCGAATCCGGCATTCGCCGCCAGTCAACTGGAGTGTCGCAAGCTCGACGAACGCCAGGTCGTGGCGCTGTTCCAGGAGTGGAACAGCCGCCTGCAAACGGGACAGGCCGAAAAAGTGGCCGATTTATACACGGACCAAGCACTCCTGTTGCCTACCTTGTCAGGTACAGCCCGAAAAGATCGAGCCGCCCACATCGATTACTTCAATCGATTCCTGCGCGACCGCCCTGCAGGCACACTGCATGAAACGCATGTTTACGGGGGCTGTGACCAGGCATCGCTGGCTGGCTTGTATACCTTCACCTTCGCTGCCACCGGCCAGCAACAGGTAGCGCGCTTTACATTCAACTACCGGTATGTCGATGGCCAATGGCTGATAGCTCACCATCACTCCTCGATTCAGCCCGCGAATTAGTCCCGAACCCTGGTGCCTTCACACCGTCGAATGCACCAGATCAGCGCACCAGCAGCCCCTGATCGGGGCGTCGCCCTCCCCCGCTCGAACCGCCGCCGGGCCTGGTTAACATCCGGTTACGCTCGCCAACGTTTGCGTCTATTGCGCACCATAACAATAGTGACCAGTGGGTCACCTTTTTAGCTCTTTCTCTCCTACACTCGGTTTTCGGCCCGCGATTTGCTCAATGGAAGAGTGACGAAAATAAGTCGAACTTTAAGGAAAGGCGGCGGGTCAGCAATTAAGTAGGCCAAACCCATGGGACATTCCCAGGCTCGGCCCACCACCCCAATGAATCCCATCGCTTTCGGCCGGAGTGCCGATCGCGTTGTGTTTGCGCGCACGACCCAGGGGCATGGAACGCAATACGCAGTATTCAGAACCAGAGAGAACCAACACGAGATATCGCCACGGGTGCCAGCACCCGGCCAAGCATAGGGACGGAGAAGAAGTATGATCAGTGCCGCTGTCGAGCCTCACGTAGACACCTTTACCTCGGACAACCGCGAACCAGTCACCCCGGATTTCGCTACGACAGGCATGGCACCCGGCGCTCAGCGCCAGCACAACCCCAACAAGCGCAAAGTGCTGTTCGTAACCTCGGAATTCGCCGACCTGGTAAAAACCGGCGGCCTGGGCGATGTCTCCGCCGCCCTGCCTCGTGCCATGGCCCACTTGCATGATGTGCGCGTACTGATCCCCGGTTACCCGCAAGTGATGGAAAGCGACAACCCCATCCATATCGTCGGGGCGCTGGGCGGGCACGCGGCGCTGCCGCCGTGCAAGATCGGGCGCATGGATCTGCCCGACGGCCTGGTCATCTATGTGCTGATCTGCCCAGAGCTGTACCAGCGGCCGGGTACCCCGTATGCCGCCGACAACGGCCGCGACTGGCCGGACAACCACATCCGTTTCGCCCGCCTTGGCCTGGCAGCTGCCGAGATTGCCGCTGGCGAGGGCATGATCCACTGGAAGCCTGAACTGGTCCACGCCCACGACTGGCCCGCAGGGCTGGCGCCCGCCTACATGCACTGGCGCGGGCTGAGCACGCCGACCCTGTTCACCATTCACAACCTGGCCTACCAGGGT
>NZ_JABMCW010000084.1:0-18772 GCF_013179705.1 Pseudomonas sp. CM25
GGTTGTCGAGCATGCCGCGCTTGTCGGTTGCCAGGCCCACGCTTTCAAGGTTGAGGCCCTGGGTGTAGGGGCGACGGCCGATCGCCACCAGCACGTAGTCGGCCTGCAGTGTTTCTGCGCTGCCGCCCGCGGCCGGTTCCAGGGTCAGGCTTACGCCCTCGGCGCTGGTGCTGGCCTGGGTTACCTTGCTGCCCAGCTTGAACACCATGCCTTGCTTGGCCAATGCCTTCTGCAGGGTTTTTGCGGTTTCTGCGTCGGTGCCCGGGCAAATGCGGTCGAGGTACTCGATGACCGTGACCTGGCTACCCAGACGACGCCACACGGAACCCAGCTCAAGGCCGATCACACCCGCACCGATGACGATCAGGTGCTTGGGCACCTGTGGCAGGGACAACGCACCGGTCGAGTCGATGATGCGCTGGTTGTCGATGGTCACCCCGGACAGCGGGGTGGGCTCGGAGCCGGTGGCAATAACGATGTCTTTGGCCTGCAGCACGTTTTCGCTACCGTCGTCTGCCTTCACCACGACCTTGCCGACGCCGTCCAGGCGGCCCCAGCCCTTGATCCAGTCGACCTTGTTCTTGCGAAAAAGGTACTCGATGCCCTTGGTCAGGCCAGTCACGCTCTCGTCCTTCTGCTTCATCATCTGGGCGAGGTTGAGGTTGGGCTTTACTTCGATACCGAGGTGCGCGAACTCGTCACCGCTGGCGGCCTCGTACAGCTCGGAAGCATGCAACAGTGCCTTGGACGGCATGCAGCCCACGTTCAAGCAGGTGCCGCCCAGCGTCGAGCGGCCTTCCACGCAGGCTACGCTCAGGCCCAGCTGGCCAGCGCGGATGGCTGCGTTGTAGCCGCCAGGGCCACCGCCGATGATCACCACGTCATAGGATTTCATGGGTTCAACTCCAGGATGTAGAAGCGCGAGAGGGGCATAAGGTTAAGCTGAGATGCTGAAATTGTATACAATCTGCTGCGCGTATAAGATCAGTTGGTTCTAGACCATCGTCTGGTTTAGAGGAAACATCCCACGAATGAACTACTCTGATCCGGCGACGTTCGAAATATCAGGCGTCGTGGCCAATTGCGGATAGGAGGGTCGTTATGCTTGGGCAACTTCCACCGGCACTGCAGCGCTTGCATCTGCCGCTGCGCCTGAAACTGTGGGACGGTAACCACTTTGATCTAGGGCCCAGCCCGCAGGTGACGATTCTTGTCAGAGAGCCTCAGCTGATCAGCCAGTTGACGCACCCCAGCCTCGACCAGCTGGGCGCGGCATTCGTCGAAGGCAAACTGGACCTTGAAGGCGATATCGGTGAGGCCATCCGCGTGTGCGATGAGCTGAGCGAAGCGTTGCTGACAGATGAAGCCGAAGCGCTGCCGCAGCGGGTGTCTCACGACAAGAGCACAGACGCCGAAGCCATCTCCTATCACTATGACGTTTCCAATGCGTTCTACCAGTTGTGGCTGGACCAGGACATGGCGTATTCGTGTGCCTACTTCCGCGAGCCCGACAATACCCTCGATCAGGCGCAACAGGACAAGTTTGACCACCTGTGTCGGAAACTGCGCCTGGACGCAGGTGATTACCTGCTCGACGTGGGTTGTGGCTGGGGCGGGCTGTCGCGTTTTGCCGCCAGGGAGTATGGCGCCAAAGTGTTTGGTATCACCTTGAGCAAGGAGCAACTGAAGCTCGGTCGCCAGCGCGTCAAGGCCGAGGGCCTGAGCGACAAGGTTGACCTGCAGATTCTCGACTACCGCGACCTGCCGCAGGACGGGCGCTTCGACAAGGTGGTCAGTGTCGGCATGTTCGAACATGTCGGGCATGCCAACCTTTCGCTGTACTGCCAGAAACTGTTCGGGGCGGTGAGGGCAGGGGGGCTGGTGATGAACCACGGTATCACCGCCAAGCATGTCGACGGCCGACCTGTCGGCCGTGGTGCAGGAGAGTTCATCGACCGCTACGTGTTTCCCCACGGCGAGTTGCCTCACCTTTCGATGATCAGCGCCAGTATCTGTGAAGCGGGGCTGGAGGTCGTGGACGTGGAAAGCCTGCGTCTGCACTACGCAAAGACCCTGCACCACTGGAGCGAGAACCTGGAGAACCAGCTGCACAGGGCGGCGAAACTGGTGCCCGATCATACCTTGCGTATCTGGCGCCTGTACCTGGCTGGGTGTGCCTATGCGTTCCAGAAGGGCTGGATCAACCTCCACCAGATCCTGGCCGTGAAGCCATACGCAGATGGACACCATGACCTGCCTTGGACCCGCGAGGACCTCTATCGCTGAATCATGAAGCGAGCTGGCTCCCCTGCAGGAGTGGGTGAACCCGCTCTTGCAGCGCCTACCCCGGGGTGGATTTGCCCGTCACAGAATCGGCGAAATCAACCGGGCAATGCGCATCCCCAATTGCTGCAGCCGATGAGTGTCGAGGCTGTCCTCCGCAGTAATTTCCCTGGCCTGTTCGAAGTCATTGACTAGCATGTGCTCGACCTGGTCAGCGAACCCGCGGTCGACTGTCAGCAGGGTGATCTCGAAGTTCAGGCGGAACGAACGGTTGTCCAGGTTGGCACTGCCGATTGCGCTGACATCATCATCCACCAGCACCACTTTCTGGTGCAGGAACCCCGGCTGGTAGCGGAACATGCGCACACCTGCACGCACTGCTTCGAAGGCGAACAGGCTGGAGGCGGCGTAGACGATGCGGTGATCTGGCCGCGACGGAATCAGCACCCGTACATCTACTCCACGCAGAACCGCCAGGCGCAGGGCGGCGAATACAGCCTCGTCCGGGATGAAGTAGGGGCTGGTTATCCATACCCTTCGAGTCGCGGAATGGATTGCTTCGAGGAAAAATAGCGCGCAGGTTTCCTGTGGGTCGGCTGGGCCGCTGGCCAGCACCTGGCACAGCACGCCATTGTCCGGGTAGGCATCGGGCAGTATCAGCGGTGGAAGCTGGCGCGCGGCCCAGTACCAGTCTTCGGCGAACGACTCCTGCAGGCAAGCCAGGACCGGCCCGCTGATCTGTACATGGGTATCACGCCAAGGCGAAAGCTGTGGGTGTTCGCCCAGGTATTCGTCACCCACATTGTGCCCGCCGAGGAAACCCAGCACGCCGTCCACCACCACGATCTTGCGATGGTTGCGGAAGTTCACCTGGAAGCGATTGAACCAGCCGCGACGGGTGGCGAAGGCATGGATCTGCACGCCACCTTCTCGCAATACCTGGCTGTAGCTTGCCGGCAAGGCATGGCTGCCCACCCGGTCGTAGAGCACGAACACCTGCACCCCTTCGGCCGCTTTGCGTAACAGCAGTTGCTGAAGTGCCTTGCCGAGGGTGTCGTCGTGGATGATGAAGAACTGCACCATCACCACCTCGCGGGCTTTCTCGATCGCCGCAAAGATCGCGTCGAAGGTGGCCTTGCCGTCGATCAGCAGCTTCACCTGATTGTTCGCCAGGCACGGCATGCGCCCCAGCTTGGGCATGGCGCGCAGGGCCGCGTAGCTCTCAGACTCACGGGCAGTAAGGGCTTCTTCCACCCAAGGTCGCCAGTTGAGGTTGGCCATGGCTACATGCATTTCCTGGTTGGCCTGGCGCCGCGCCTTGATGTAGGCATAGAAGGACCGGGCACCGAAGACCAGGTAGGGGATCAGGGTAAGGTAGGGAATGAAGAACAAAGGCATGGCCCAGGCAATCGCGCCTTGGGCAGTGCGCACGGTGAACAGCGCGTGCAGCGCGGCGACCATACCCAGCAGATGGATCAGGCCGAGTAGGTAACCGAGGAAGTAAGGGCTGTGGTAATCCATATGCATCCTGCTTGGCCGAGTACACTTGAGGTAACAGAACACGTTCCCCCGCCACCTTGCAACCCGCAGGTGGATTTAGCGTCTAAGCCTCCGCCCGGCGCACTTCGCCGGTTTTTTCCAGGAGCGTTCGTCCATGAAGATTCGTCTGCCACTGTTGGCGTTGGCCCTGGGCATGAGCAGCACGCTTGTGCATGCACAGATGCTGCAGCCAGGTTTGTGGGAGCTGACCACCAGCAACATGCAGGTCGATGGCAAACCGTTACCCGACATGGGGTTCATGCTCGGCCAGTTAAAAAATTTGCCGCCGGAGCAGCGTGCGATGATGGAGGGGGTGTTGGCAAAACAGGGGGTTACCGTCGGGGGTAACGGGGTGCGTTCGTGCCTTACCCCAGAGCAGGTGGCAACCAACGATATTCCGCTGCAGGACCCCAAGTCAGGTTGCACGCAAAAAATCACTGACCGTACCGGTAATGTCTGGAAGTTCGAGTTCAGCTGCCCCAAGGCTCAGGGCAGCGGCCAGGCCACCTTCCTCAGCGATCGAGAATTCACTACCCAGGTCAATGGCACGTTCAACGCGTCGGGTGTGCAGCAGCAAGGTAGCATGAACACCCGTGCGGTATGGCTGGGCAGCGACTGCGGTACGGTCAAGCCTCGCAGCTGACATCCCACTGCCACTGACTTGTGGCGACAGCGTCGTGGGCATGCAGGCTTTCTGCATGTTCCACACGCAACCTGAAAGCGGTGCTCCATTCCAGTTGCTTTACCGCATTGTGCAGGCGGCGTGCGGCATCTTCACAAAACATCAGGTTCTGGCCGTTGGCCAAGGCGAACGCTTGCTCGTCAGCGCGTTTCACCGCAGTTTGGACCGCGGTTCCCAGGCTCGCCTCCACGCAATCAATCAATTCGGTGATTGGCAGCACTGTCTGATTACTCCGCAATCGCACCTGAATTTTCGCAGTACTTCGCTGGCTATGGGGGGTAGCCAGGATGCCTTGGGCGCTGCCTAGCCACTCCAGTACCGAAGCTTTGTTGATCTGCTGCTGGCTGAAACTGGCTTGGAACTGTTGCTGAATCAGCTGTCGCGCAAGCGCCGCCGAGCACGGGCAGGTCGATGAATAAGGAACAGAAACCAATAGTTCCACGTGGAACATTTCATTTTGGATCCTCGCATCGACGGTCACGTCGTAACTTTTCCAGCCTGCAAGCGGGCTGACCAATGCAGGCCTTTTCAACAGATGCTCGAAGCTGAGGCGTAGATACGCGGCAGAAGACAGGCCCTCATGGCTGCTCATGAAGTCAGCCAGAAGTTGGCGGATTGCGAGGGGCGTCAGTGGCTGATTCGCCAATGACTCAAGAGCCAGGTACAGCCGCGACATGTGGATCCCACGTGAGCTGCCGTCTATCAGGTTTACGCCAGCATCGGCTTTGGCCGCCGTGCTGCGCCCATCGAATTGCACTGGCAGCGCTATGCCGCACATACCCACCCAGTGCAATGGCAGGGCTTGTTCTTGATGTTGTGCAGCGATGTCGGGGAGCTTGAGCTGGGTCATCGGGCTTTCCAAACGAAGAGAGGCATTAGCGGCAGCCGCCAATCAAACTGCAATGCAGGTTGTAGCGTTGCCCAGTGGAACTGGATACACGGTTGAGGGTGGTCCAGCCCACGCGACGGCTGTAACCCATCCAGGCCTCGCCATCGGTGGCAACGCCGGTGAAAAAGGTGAACGTGCCGAAGCGGTTGTTGGTTTGGGCCCACAGGCGCCGGCTGTTTACGTCGTAGCCACGCAGGTAGAACGTGGTGCCTTCGGTGCGCACGCTGTAGTAGTTGCCCTTGCCATCCTGGCAGGCCAGCAGCGTGGCGCTGCGTGTACACAGCGCCAACGCGCTGCCCTGTGGCATGGCTAAAAGCGAAGTGGGCATGCTGAACAGCAGCAGCACCACGGCGCGCGACACATTCATTTGTCATCCCCTGTGAGCACTCGTCCGTCGCGAATGGCTTGGCGAAATTGTATTGTTACTTTATAACATTGTGCAATGCATCATTTCGAATGCGCCCGCCAGAAGAGGTTCCGCCATGCCCAACCGTCTCCCCGTCACTGTTCTGTCCGGCTTTCTTGGGGCCGGCAAGAGCACTCTGCTCAACCACGTACTGCGTAATCGCGACAACCTGAGGGTGGCTGTGATCGTTAACGACATGAGCGAAATCAACATCGACGCAAGCGAGGTGCAACGCAATGTCAGCCTCAATCGTGCAGAAGAGAAACTGGTGGAGATGAGCAATGGCTGTATCTGCTGCACGTTGCGTGAGGACTTGCTCGAAGAAGTAGCGAAGCTGGCCGAAGAAGGGCGTTTCGATTATCTGCTGATCGAGTCCACAGGTATCTCGGAGCCACTGCCCGTGGCTGAGACCTTCACCTTTCGTGACGATCAGGGTCGGAGCCTGTCCGACATGGCGCGGCTGGACACCATGGTCACCGTGGTCGATGGGCTCAATTTCATGCGCGACTACCAGGCGGCGGAAAGCCTGGCCAGCCATGGCGAAACATTGGGCGAAGAAGATGAGCGGTCGATCAGTGACCTGTTGATCGAGCAGGTGGAGTTCGCCGATGTGCTGCTGTTGAGCAAAATTGATCTGATCAGCCAGCATGACCGCGATGAGCTGGTCGCAATTTTGCGCAGCCTGAATTCCCAGGCACAGATCATACCCATGGTACTGGGCCAGGTGCCGCTGGCGCGGATCCTGGATACCGGTCTGTTCGATTTCGACCAGGCTGCGCAAGCGCCCGGCTGGCTGCAAGAATTGCGCGGTGAGCATGTGCCGGAAAGTGAAGAGTACGGCATCGCAGCAACAGCTTGGCAGGCCCGCCGACCGCTTCATCCACAACGCTTTTTTGATTTTATCCACAAGCCTTGGAGCAATGGCCGGTTACTGCGTTCCAAGGGGTTTTTCTGGCTGGCCAGCAAGTATCAGGAAGCCGGCAGCTGGTCACAGGCAGGAGGCATGATGCGCCACGGTCTGGCCGGCCGTTGGTGGCGATTCGTGCCGCGCGAACAGTGGCCCCAGGATGTGGATAACACTGCGTCGATCTTGAAACACTGGGTCGCCGAGACCGGTGACTGCCGCCAGGAGCTTGTGTTCATTGGGCAAAATATCGACTTCCAGAAATTATCCACAGCCCTTGATGCCTGCTTGTTGACGGATGAAGAAATGCGTTTGGGCCATATGGCTTGGCTGCGTCTGCCCGATCCATTCGGCCCATGGCACGAAGAGGCGGCAGCATGAAATCGCACAAGCAGCCTGTGGATATCTTTCAGGTGTTCGGTGACACCCCACAGGTGCTCACCGAAGTGCTCCAGGATGGCATCAACCTGGCGGTGTGGCGCCGGCGCCTGCCGCCGCAATTGGAGGACTTTGCCGCATTGTTGGTCAGCCTTGGTCATCCATTGGATGACCAACGCGTAATCGATGTAGACGAGCAGCGCGTGCCGGTAATGCCCGATTTGTTGCGTGAAGCGGCGGACCTGCACGGCTATGAAGCTTTTGTTGCCGATGTGACCTGGCTGGTCGCGGCATACACCTGCCTGGTGGGCGCGCAGCGGGTCGGCTTGCGCCTTCGGCTGCTGGCCGGCCCGATGTGCCCCCGTTTCCATGTGGATAACGTGCCGTTGCGGTTGCTCACCACTTACCTGGGCCCGGGCAGCGAATGGTTGCCTGAGCATGCGACCCAACGTGGGAAGTTACACACAGAAGATGTGCCTGTGGATAACATCCAGCAGCTGGATGCTGGCGACGTGGCCGTGGTCAAGGGCGAGAAATGGCAGGGCAACGAGGGCTCGGGGCTGGTGCACCGTTCACCCCCAGGCCAGCAGGGGCGGCTGCTGCTCAGCCTTGACTGGCTTGCCTGACGGCGCATAGTGAAGCATCACTCCCTTGAAGCCACCCCATGCTGCAGAACATTCCCACCCATGTAATCGCCGGCCCCCTTGGGGCTGGCAAAACCACCCTTATCCGTCAACTGCTGGCCCAGCGTCCGGCCAATGAGCGTTGGGCGGTATTGATCAATGAGTTCGGCCAGATAGGCCTGGATGCAGCTCTGCTCAGCCGTGACGAGGACGGCATCACCCTGAGCGAGGTCGCGGGGGGCTGCCTGTGCTGCGTCAACGGTATGCCGTTCCAGGTGGGCCTTGGCCGGCTCTTGCGCAAATCCCGCCCTGATCGGCTGTTTATCGAGCCCTCAGGCCTGGGTCATCCAGTGCAATTACTCGCTCAGCTGAATAAAGCTCCATGGCTCGGAGTGCTGACAATTCAGCCATTGTTAGTGGTTTTGGATGCCCGGTCCATAGTTCGAAGTGAACCGATTCCGCAACCGCAGCTGGAGGCTATTGCTGCGGCTGAAAGTATAGTTTTCAACAAGTCTGAGCTTGTGGATGAAACATCTAAGCTGTTGATAACTAATAATTTTTATACCAAGAGCGTTCATTGGGTAGTGCAGGGGCGTCTCCCATTTGCGGCCCTTCCAGGGGTCTCTGCAAAGATTGTCGACACCCCTTCTGTGACTAATGGGATTGTCGACAATCTTGGAATGGTGCCCGCGGTGCTATGGAATGATCCCAGTCAGCCGATCTGTGTTGCCCAGCAGGGAGAGGGTGGATGGAGTATTGGTTGGCGCTGGCATCCGGCTCAGCAGTTTTATCCACAGCGGCTGCAGGCGTTCCTGGGCAATTGGCCGTGGATGCGCGCCAAAGGAGTTATCCACAGCGTGGACGGTTGGCAGTCGTTCAATGGCTTGGCGGGGGATATGCCAGCATGGCAACCCAGTGACTGGCGCAAGGACACTCGTATCGAGCTGATTTTTGCTCAGCCGCAATCGCAACCCGCATTACAAAAGGGGTTGAGCGATTGCCTCGTCAGCTGATCAATTGCGCCAGCGGTTGTGTTCCTGGCGCCACTGCTGCATCTCGATGACATTGTCGGTGCGCGGTGGAGTCTTGATTTCGAACGGGTAGGGTGCCAGTTCGATATGCACGCTATGGGCGCCAAACTGGGTCACGGTACCGGGGTGGCGTTGCTCGCCGGTGACGGTGAACTCGAAGGCGTAGATACGCGCCAGGCGCTTGCGGCCATTGGCATCACGCACTAAGCCGATGCGCTTGAGGGCGACGGCATCGTCGAGCAGCTCGAGGTCAAGCTTGGCGCAATGCTGTTTGACCCGCTCCAGGGCTTTTTCGCGCAACCCGTGGTTGTGCCATAACCAGGCGCCTGCCGACGCGACCAGCATCAGGACGAAGAGGTTCTCCAGGGTCAACATTTGCGTATGCTCCAAACAGGTAGATCCAGCTTAACTGCGTCCCTGGCCTGTCGTACAGGTGGCAATCGAGTTCATACTGCGTTGCGCACAATTCTTGAAACAGTTTTGGAAATCTCCGCATGAAACGTACCCCGCACCTGCTCGCCATTCAGTCCCATGTGGTGTTCGGCCACGCCGGCAACAGTGCCGCGGTGTTCCCCATGCAGCGTATCGGGGTCAATGTCTGGCCGCTCAATACCGTGCAGTTCTCCAACCACACTCAGTATGGCCAGTGGGCGGGCGAAGTGCTTGCCCCGGCGCAAATTCCTGCGTTGGTGCAAGGCATTTGCAACATCGGCGAGCTGGGCCACTGCGATGCGGTACTGTCCGGCTACCTGGGCAGTGCCGAGCAAGGACGGGCGATTCTGGCCGGCCTCGAACGGATAAAGGCGGTGAACCCGAAGGCGTTGTACATGTGCGACCCGGTCATGGGGCACCCTGAGAAGGGCTGCATCGTGCCGCCGGAGGTCAGCGAGTTTCTGCTTGATGAGGCCGTCGCGAGGGCGGACATCCTGTGCCCCAATCAGCTGGAGCTGGACAGCTTCTGTGGGCGCCGTGCGCAATCGCTGGAAGATTGCGTGAGCATGGCTCGCGGCCTGCTGCAGCGCGGGCCGCAGGTTGTGCTGGTGAAGCACCTGGCTTACCCAGGGCGTGCCACAGACCACTTCGAGATGCTGCTGGTAACGGCCGAGCACAGCTGGCATCTGCGCCGTCCGCTGCTGGCCTTCCCGCGGCAGCCGGTTGGGGTGGGGGACCTGACCTCAGGCCTGTTCCTGGCCCGTGTGCTGCTTGGCGATAGCTGGGTGCAGGCGTTTGAATTCACCGCCGCGGCCGTGCACGAGGTGCTGCTGGAAACCCAGGCCTGCGCCAGCTACGAATTGCAGCTGGTGCGGGCCCAGGACCGCATCGCGCACCCACGGGTGCGCTTCGAGGCGCAACCGCTGGCGCTTTAGATACCGTCGGTTTTCAAGTCCTGGTAGCGTTTTTCCAGCTCCTGGCGAATCTGCCGACGCTGCTGGCCTTGCAGGAACCGGCGCTTCTCCTCGCTGCTGTGCGGCTGGCGCGGGGGTACCGGCACCGGGCGACGGTTGTCATCAACCGCGACCATGGTGAAGAAGCAGCTATTGGAATGGCGCACCGAGCGCTCGCGGATGTTTTCGGTCACCACTTTGATGCCGACTTCCATCGATGTGTTGCCGGTGTAGTTGACCGACGCCAGGAAGGTCACCAGTTCGCCCACATGCACGGGTTCGCGGAAGATCACCTGGTCGACCGACAGCGTAACCACATAGCTGCCGGCATAGCGGCTGGCGCACGCATAAGCCACTTCGTCGAGGTACTTGAGCAGGGTGCCGCCATGTACGTTGCCAGAAAAGTTGGCCATGTCCGGGGTCATCAGGACGGTCATGCTCAGCTGGGCGTTTCCAGGTTCCATAGTGTGCTCACGGTCGGGTTGCGCTGAATCGGGCTTGTGGGGGTTGTACTCTGCAGACATTTCTTTCCCCTCTTTGAATTTGCCTTCCTGATACGGGACGTTGGCAGGCGCCGTGTCGTCACGCTGATGATGCCATCGGAGGCGCTTTAACGGCCGATCTGTTTCTGCATATTGCACCAGCTTTTTGCGGCGGGGTGCGATGTTAACCTGAGTACGCCCATGCAACATGGGCTTTCCCGCATTCAATACCGTGTGTACTTGCTGCTCGCTCGGGGTTGCCTTGGCAGAGGAGCGGTCTGCCCAGGCATCCAGACAAAGACGAGAAAAGGAGTATCACGCCATGCATGCCATCAGCTTTATCCAGGACCTGGCAGTCATCATGCTGGTCGCGGGCGTGGTGACCATCCTCTTTCACCGTCTCAAGCAGCCCGTGGTGCTGGGTTACATCGTCGCCGGCTTCATCATCGGCCCGCATACCCCTCCGTTTGGCCTGATTCACGACGAGGACACCATCAAGATCCTTGCTGAACTGGGGGTTATCTTCCTGATGTTCTGCCTCGGGCTGGAGTTCAGCCTGCGCAAGCTGTTCAAGGTGGGTGCAACGGCGTTTATCGCGGCTTTCCTGGAAATCGTGCTGATGATCTGGATCGGCTTCGAGATCGGCCGCTGGTTCGGCTGGAACACCATGGACTCGCTGTTCCTCGGCGCCATCCTGGCCATTTCCTCGACCACCATCATCGTCAAGGCGCTCAATGACCTGAAGATGAAGAACGAGCGCTTTGCCCAACTGATCTTTGGCGTGCTGATCGTCGAGGACATTCTTGGTATCGGCATCATCGCCCTGTTGTCGGGCATTGCCGTCAGCGGCACGGTCAGCTCCGGCGAGGTGTTCTCCACCGTCGGCAAGCTGTCGCTGTTCATGATCGTTGCGCTGGTCATCGGCATCCTGCTGATACCGCGGCTGCTGGCCTACGTGGCCAAGTTCGAAAGCAACGAGATGCTGCTGATTACCGTGCTGGGCCTGTGCTTTGGCTTCTGCCTGCTGGTGGTCAAGCTGGAATACAGCATGGTCCTGGGGGCGTTCCTGATCGGCGCCATCATGGCCGAATCGCGCCAGTTGCTGAAAATCGAGCGCCTTATCGAACCTGTGCGCGACCTGTTCAGCGCGATATTTTTCGTGGCGATCGGTCTGATGATCGACCCCCAGGTGCTGGTCGATTACGCCTGGCCGATCGTGGTCATCACCCTGGCCGTGGTACTGGGCAAGATGCTGTCCTGTGGCATGGGGGCGTTCATCGCCGGCAATGACGGGCGCACGTCGTTGCGCGTGGGCATGGGGCTTTCGCAAATCGGCGAGTTCTCCTTCATCATCGCCGCGCTGGGCATGACCTTGCAGGTGACCAGCGACTTCCTCTACCCGGTGGCCGTCGCCGTATCGGCCATCACCACGTTGTTGACGCCCTACCTGATCCGGGCAGCCGACCCGTTGTCGCAGAAGCTCGGTAGGGTGGTACCCGGCCGCCTGGCACGGGTGCTGTCGTTGTATGGCGAGTGGCTGCGCAACATCCAGCCGCAGGGCGAGAGCGCGATGCTGGCGGCGATGATCCGGCGCATCCTGTTGCAAGTGGGGGTGAACCTGGCGCTGGTCATCGCCATTTTCTTCAGCGGTGGTTACTTTGCAGGGCGTATCGGCAACTGGCTCAGTGAATGGGTCAGCGATGCCAGCCAGCAGAAAGCCGTGATATGGGGCGCTGCACTGTTGCTGTCGTTGCCATTTCTGATTGCCGCCTACCGCAAGCTCAAGGCGCTTTCGATGTTGCTGGCAGAGATGGGCGTAAAGCCGGAAATGGCCGGGCGACATACCCAGCGCGTGCGTCGGGTAATTGCCGAGGTGATCCCGCTGCTGTCGCTGCTGGTAATCTTCCTGCTGCTGTCTGCGTTGTCGGCGAGCATTCTGCCGACCAATGAGCTGCTGCTGGTGATTGCCGTGGTTGCTGCGGTGGTGGTGGCGTTGCTATGGCGCTGGTTTATCCGCGTGCATACGCGCATGCAGATTGCCTTGCTGGAGACGTTGGAGAACAGCCGCGAGAATACCCACTGAGGGTGAAAGCTCCAGTGCGGCCCTGTTGGTGGGTAAACCCCACACACACAGGGCCGGCACCGGCTGCATCAATTCACAGGTGCTAATCAGCTTTCCAGCCAGACATCACGCGCCCAGTGCCACACCGATTCCCAGCTCTCCTCGCCGGCGATTTCCTCTTCGGCATCCCACAACACCACGGTGCCGTCTTCTTCGACGCAGTAGTAGTTGTCGCCGTCCTGGCACAGTGGAATAAGATCACGCGGCACCCCGGCATCCCAGGCGTTGGAGGCCACCTCTGGCAGGTAGGTGTGCGACTGCGGATCAGTGACGGTGACCGGCTCCAGGGAGCCGTAGACCACATCGCTGACGGTCAGCAGAAATTCTTTGAACACGAACGGAATGTTGATGAACAGCTGTTCTTCAATCTCTACCAGCTGGTCCTCGTCGGGAAGCTCCAGGGGCACCGGCACCGGCTCATTGGCTTCACGGAGTTGTTCGATCACTTCTTCCACGGTTCACTTCCTCTGACCTAGATGACAACGCTGCGCGTTATACCCTAGTAGCCCACTTTGGCAAAAGCAAAAACCCCGGGCAAGGCCCGGGGTTTTTTGTGCAGCACGCAGCGGTTAGCCGTTCTGACGGATACCGGCAACCAGCCAAGGCTGGTTCTCGCCTTGGGCGCGAACCATGTGCCAGCTTTCGCTGAACACTTCGCCCTGGTCGAAGCGCGAGTTTTTCGACAGGCCACGGAAGGTGAGGGTGGCGTCGGTGCGGTCGGCGCGGTCGTCGAGACCGTCCAGTTGCACTTCGAGGTTGTCGATGTAGGTGGCCTGGAAGCCATCACCCAGCTCAGCGCGCTCGCGCTTGAGGAACTCGAGCATTTGCGGGGTGACGAACTCGGCGATCTTGTCCATTTCGTTGGCATCCCAGTGCTGCTGCAGCGACTGGAAGTGGTTGCGAGCGGCGGCCAGGAAGCTCTGCTCGTTGAACCAGGCCGGGGCGTTGATCACCGGAGCAGCTGCGGCAGCAGGTGCGGCCGAACCACCGAAGATCGACGGCTGGGCAGGCTGGCCGTGAGCCTCACGCTGCATCGGCGCATGGCCTGGCGCGGCCATTTGCGGCTGCTGCTGGCGACGGCGCGCGGCGATGAAGCGGAACACCAGGAAGGCGATGAGCGCCACGATCAGGAAGTCCATGATCTGGAAGCCTTCGAAACCGTCGCCCATGAACATGGACGCCAGCAGGCCACCGGCGGCGAGACCGGCCAATGGGCCCAGCCAGCGCGAAGCACCGCTGGCAGCAGCCGGTGCACGGCCAGGTGCGGTCGGTGCGGCGGCAGGCGTGGTTGGCGTAGCCTGGCGGGTCTGGTGGATAGGCGCGGAGCCCGAGCTCTTGCCACCGCCGAAGCGCTTGGCGTTGGCGTCCAGGCTCAGCGTCAGGCCGACGCAGAGCGCCAGTGCGATGCTAAGAAAACGTTGCATAAATGGGATATCCCCTGTTGTGGATTGCACGCGCGTCATGTTGCACCGGTTCCCGTGCACATGACCAGCGACATAATGTTTCGAGCTTTTGCCTAAGCTTTGCCCAAGTGTTACAAGGCCTCGAGCTTGGCATACCCCAACATCAGCCATTTGCTGCCTTCGGCAAAATTCACCTGGACCCGCGCCTGGGCGCCGGACCCCTCGAAGTTGAGGATCACACCTTCTCCAAACACCGCATGCTGCACACGCTGGCCAAGGCTGAATGCAGTCTGCGGGATGCTCGCATTGGCAAACAGGTTACTGTTGGTGGCCGTCTTCACCCCGCCGAACGGACGGCTGACGCTATTGGACAGGCGCACTTCCTGCACCAGCCCCGGCGGAATTTCGCGTACGAAACGCGACACCTTGTTGTAGGTTTCGCTGCCATACAGGCGACGAGTTTCAGCGTAGGTCATGACCAGCTGGCGCATGGCGCGGGTGATGCCCACGTAGGCCAGGCGGCGTTCCTCTTCCAGGCGGCCGGGTTCTTCCAGGCTCATCTTGTGCGGGAACAGGCCTTCTTCCATGCCCACCAGAAACACATACGGGAACTCCAGGCCCTTGGCGCTGTGCAAGGTCATCAGCTGGATGCTGTCTTCATGTTCGTCGGCCTGGGTATCGCCGGCTTCGAGCGAGGCATGGCCGAGGAAGGCCGACAGTGGCGAGAGCTCGGCGTCTTCGTCGGTGGATTCGAAGTTGCGCGCCGCGCTCACCAGTTCCTCAAGGTTTTCTACCCGTGCCTGGCCCTTTTCACCCTTTTCTTCCTGGTGATAAGTGATCAGCCCTGACTGCTCGATGGTGGTCTGGGTCATGGTATGCAGCGGCATGTCCACGACCTTGGCTGCCAACCCTTCGATCAACTCGATGAACGCCCCCAGGGCACTGGCTGCGCGGCCTTTCAGGGCTTTGCCGGCGATCAGCTGGCACATCGCCTGCCACATCGACAGCTGGCTGTGGCGGGCGTGCTCGCGAATGGCTTCGACGGTTTTTTCGCCAATACCGCGCGGCGGTACATTTATCACCCGCTCCAGGGCGGCATCGTTGCCTCGGCCTTCGATCAGCCGCAGGTACGCCATGGCGTTCTTGATCTCGGCGCGTTCGAAGAAGCGCTGGCCACCATAGATGCGGTACGGGATCCGTTCGCGCAGCAGGGCTTCTTCCAGTACCCGCGACTGGGCGTTGGAACGGTACAGGATGGCGATTTCGTTACGCGCATTGCCTTGCTTGACCAGGCTTTCGATGGTTTCCACCACGTAGCGCGCTTCGTCGTGCTCGTTGTAGGCCGCGTACAGGGTCAGCGGTTCGCCTTCGCCCATGTCGGTCCACAGCTCCTTGCCCAGGCGCCCGCTGTTGTTCGCGATCAGGGCGTTGGCCGCCTTGAGGATGCCACCGGTGGAGCGGTAGTTCTGCTCCAGGCGAATCATTTCGGCGTCCGGGAAATCGGCGGTGTACTGGTGGATGTTCTCGATCTTGGCGCCGCGCCAGCCGTAGATCGACTGGTCGTCGTCGCCCACCGCCATCAGGCTGTCGCCACCGCGCGCCAGCAGGCGCAGCCAGGCGTATTGCACCGCGTTGGTGTCCTGGAACTCGTCCACCAGCACGTGGCGGAAGCGCCGCTGGTAATGCTCCAGCAGGCCCGGGTGGTCGCGCCACAGGTCCAGGGCGCGCAGCAGCAGCTCGGAAAAGTCGATGACCCCGGCGCGCTCGCAGGCCTGCTCGTAGGCGGTATACACGTCGCGCATGGTGGACAGGAACAGGTCGCCCCCGGCCTGGATATGTTGCGGGCGCAGGCCCTCGTCCTTCTGCCCGTTGATAAACCACTGGGCCTGGCGTGCCGGCCATTTCTGCTCGTCCAGGCCCAACTCGCGCATTACCCGTTTGATCAGGCGCTGCTGGTCGTCGCTGTCGAGGATCTGGAAGTTCTGTACCAGTCGCGCTTCTTGCCAATGAGCCCGCAGCAGGCGATGGGCAAGGCCGTGGAAGGTCCCGACCCACATGCCCGCCGGGTTGATCCCCAGCAGCTGCTCGATCCGCTGGCGCATTTCTGCCGCAGCCTTGTTGGTGAACGTCACCGACAGGATCGAGTGCGGCGATGCCTGCTCCACCTGGATAAGCCAGGCGATGCGGTGCACCAGCACGCGGGTTTTACCGGAACCGGCGCCGGCAAGCACCAGTTGACGCCCGAGCGTGGCCGCTACGGCCTGGCGTTGGGCATCGTTGAGGGAATTCAGCAGGAAGGAGAGGTCGTCTGTGCGCATCGGGCCATTCTAGGGTGCCGCGCAGGAACGGGCAAACGCCTACTGTATGAATATTCACCTGGTTCGCACCATTCATCGCCAGGGTGCCACGAGCGTGGGACGGGGCCGAACTTCTGGTCAGATGTCCTGAGCTGTAATGGTTTTGACAATATTGCAGTCAGGACATTGTCGGCCAAGCTGTTTTAGCGGAAAGCTGATCAGTCTGTGATCATGATCTCGGTGATGCTGGCAATCAGCTTGTCGTCATGGAAGATGTCCACTTTCGGAATAGCACTGTGATCCCCCGGCATCCGGAAGCTCACCGGCTTTTCGGTAACGACCTGAGGGTAGATACCTCCCTCGGTCTCCTGCGTCAGCTCAAGTGCCAGCGCGTGAGACTTGTCCTGCAACTTGCGTATGCTCAGTCGCGGACTGATGCCGGGGTGGCCGACCATGACATTGCCATAGACACGGAAATTTGCATTTCCCGGCATCCTGTCCTGCTGTGCTACCCAACCATTCGTTTCGATAGACATGTTGCTCATTCTCCAGGTTAGCGCGACGGAATATCGCGTGAGCACATGATTGCGCGCGTAACCCAGGGCCATGCAGTCAGAAAGGGTTCAGCTGTACCAGTGTCTGCCTTGATGGGCGAGCAGCGCGCTGGCCTGTTCAGGTCCGTTGTTTCCCGCGCCATAGTTACGTGGAGGTTGGAAATGTTCTTCCCAGCCCTTGATAATGGGATCGACCCAGGCCCAGGCGGCCTCCACTTCATCGCGACGCATGAACAGTGTCGAATCCCCATCCAGCACATCCAGCAGCAGGCGTTCGTAGGCTTCCCAGCGACGGGTCTGGCTGAAGACCTGGGCCAGGTTCAGGTCCAGGTCCACCGGCTCCAGGCGCATGCCCTTGCCTGGGCTTTTGGTCATCATGCGCAGGCTGATGCGTTCGTCCGGTTGCAGCTGGATCAGCAGCTGGTTGACCTGTGCCCCGCTGAACAGTTCATGGGGCACAGGCTTGAACTGGATGACGATTTGCGACGTGCGTCGCGCCATACGCTTGCCGGTGCGCAAGTAGAAAGGCACACCCGCCCAGCGCCAGTTGTCGATGTGCGCTTCGACGGCGACGAAGGTTTCGGTGTCGCTGTCGTTGTCGACATCCTTTTCGAAGTAATACGCCGGCACTTCCTGGCCACCGATGCGCCCGGCGCCGTACTGGCCGCGCACGGTCTTGTCCTGCACGTCCTGGCCAGTGATCGGCTTGAGCGCCCGCAATATCTTTACTTTTTCATCGCGTACCGCTTCGGCCTCGAACTGTGAGGGTGGCTCCATGGCCACCAGGCACAGCAGCTGCAGCAGGTGGTTCTGCAGCATGTCGCGGATCGCCCCGGCGCGGTCGTAGTAGCCGCCGCGGTTCTCTACACCGAGCGTTTCGCAGACGCTGATCTGCACATGATCGACCTGGTTGTTGCGCCACACCGGCTCCAGCAAGGCGTTGGCAAAGCGCAGCGCCATCAGGTTCTGTACGGTCTCCTTGCCCAGGTAATGATCGATGCGGAACACCTGATTTTCTTCGAATACTGCGCCAATCGCTTCGTTGATGGCAGTGGCAGATTCAAGCGAGTGGCCGATCGGCTTTTCCAGCACGATGCGCGCCTCGGCATCGGCCAGGCCGGCGTTACGCAGGTGGTTGGCAATAGGGACGAACAAGTTCGGGGCGGTGGCAAGGTAGAAGATGCGCGTAAGCCCGCCGGGCTCGCCCAGGTAGCGTGCCAGGCGCCCGAAGTCGGCACTTTGCGAAGCATCCATGGGGAAATAGTCGAGCCGTGCGGAAAACCGTTGCCAGACGTCTTCTTCAAAGTTACTGCGGGCGATTTGCGCCCGGCAGTGGCGCTCGGCCAGCTTCAGGTAGTCGTTGCGTGGCAGGTTGCGCCGAGCCAGCGCGATGATGCGTACGGCAGGGTCAAGACGGGCCTCGCGAAACAGGTGGTAGAGCGCCGGGAGCAGTTTGTGCAGGGCCAGATCGCCGGTGCCGCCGAAGACCAGAATGTCGCAAGGAATAGTCAAACCGCCACTCTCCACGTTCGTTTAACTGGGCGGGTTGGCGTCCATGTAGTATAACTACAAGAAAGCTACAACCCGGCCAGCCGATCATAACCGAGTCCAGCCCGTGAATCTGTTGCAACATATCGCCCAATCGCGCCACCTGCTGCGCAAATCGGAACTGAAAGTGGCCGACCACGTGCTGCTGGACCCGGCTGCCGTCATGCACAGCTCGATGGCCGACCTGGCGCACAACGTGGGTATCAGCGAGCCGACCATCGTGCGTTTCTGCCGGGCTATCGGTTG
>NZ_JABMCW010000085.1:0-18721 GCF_013179705.1 Pseudomonas sp. CM25
CGAGCGCTCCACCCTGGAGGCGCTGAACGTGTACGACCCGCTGGAGTCGATCAACCGTCGCGTCTACCACTTCAACTACCGTCTGGATCAGTGGGTGCTGCTGCCGCTGGTGAGCGGGTACCAGTACGTCACCCCGCGCTTCGTGCGCACCGGGGTGAGCAACTTCTTCAACAACCTGGGCGATGTGCCGAACCTGTTCAACAGCGTGTTGCAACTCAAGGCCAAGCGTTCGGCAGAGATCACCGCACGGCTGATGTTCAACACCATCATCGGCGTGGGTGGGTTGTGGGACCCGGCGACCAGCATGGGGCTGCCACGCCAGAGCGAAGATTTCGGCCAGACCCTGGGCTTCTACGGCGTCCCAGACGGGCCGTACCTGATGCTGCCGGTGCTGGGCCCATCGAACCTGCGCGATACCACCGGCCTGGTGGTGGACTATGCGGGTGAGCAGGCGATCAACTACCTGAACGTGCCCGAGGCCAGCACTGACCACCCGGAGATCTTCGCGCTGCAGGTGGTGGACAAGCGCTATACCACCAAATTCCGCTATGGCCAACTGAACTCGCCGTTCGAGTACGAGAAGGTGCGCTATGTGTATACCCAGTCGAGGAAGTTGCAGATAGCTGAGTAGGACTGATCTGGGCACAGGGACCGCATCAGGGCTGACATCTGTAAGCCCTGACGCGATCCCCTTGAGAACCACCCGAACAAGCAACCTCAAATTCCCAGGAACAGACACAACTCCCGCTTCTTGGCCAGGGCGTCGCGCCGCCCCAGCTCGATCAGCTCGCTGCAGTAGCTGGCCTCGAACAGCAAATAGCTCAACACCCCTGCCCCGCTGGTGCGCGTGGCCCCCGGCCCGCGCAAGAACAGCCGCAGTGCCGCCGGCAACTCGCGCCGGTGCCGTGCGGCGATCTCATCGAGCGGCTGGCTGGGCGCCACCACCAGCACCTCGATCGGCGCCAGCCCCAGGTGTCGCGCATCCAGGTGTGCGGGCAACAGCCGGCTAAGGTGATTCAGGCGCTGTAGCAGTTCGATGTCGTCTTCCAGGCTGTCGATGAAGGTGCTGTTGAGCATGTGCCCGCCGATCTGTGCCAGGCTCGGCTGCTGCCCACTGAACACCCGCTGGGTCGGCAAGGGTGGCGCCGGCCGCTGGGGGTTGCCACTCACCCCCACCACCAGCACCCGGCTGGCGCCCAGGTGCAAGGCCGGGCTGATCGGCGCCGACTGGCGCACAGCACCGTCACCGTAATACTCGTCGCCCAGCTGCACCGGGGCGAACAGTAGCGGGATCGCCGCGCTGGCCAGCAGGTGGTCGATGGTCAGCGCCGTGGGCACGCCGATGCGGCGGTGGCGCAACCAGCCTTCGATGGTGCCGCGGCCCTGGTAGAAGGTCACCGCCTGGCCAGACTCGTAGCCGAAAGCGGTCACTGCAACGGCGCTCAGCTGCTCGGCCGCCAGGGCGTGGCTGATACCGTCCAGGTTCAGGTGCGCTTGCAGCAGGCTGCGCAAGGGGCTGCTGTCGAGCAGCGCCACCGGGGCCTGGGCGCCCAGCCCGAGCAGGCTGTGGCCAACGAAGCGGCTGGCCTGGCGGACTACACCCGGCCAGTCGCTGCGGATGACCAGGTGGCTGCGAAAGTTCTGCCAGAAAGCGGTCAGCCGTTGCACGGCGTCATGGAACTGGGTGGCGCCACTGGCCAGGGTGACGGCGTTGATGGCTCCGGCGGAGGTGCCGACAATGACCGGGAACGGGTTGTGCGCGCCGGCGGGCAGCAGTTCGGCGATGCCGGCCAGGACGCCAACCTGATAGGCGGCGCGGGCGCCGCCCCCTGAAAGGATAAGACCGGTTACCGCGGGTGGGGCCATGGAGTCCTTCCTGGGGTTGATGTGTATTCAGGCACGCCCTGTTCGCGGGTAAATCGGACCGCCGCACCGCCGCTCCCATAGGGATACCCACAGTCCCCGGTTTTGCAAGCCCCGTGTGGGAGCGGCGGTACGGCGGTCCGATTTACCCGCGAAGAGGCCAGACCTGCCTACACAAGGTTCAAGACTTTTTCTTGTCGTACAGCCGCGGTGCGCCCTCGGGCCGCGACTTGAACCGGCGGTGCGCCCACAGGTATTGCTCGGGGCATTCGCGCAACACACCCTCGACCCACTGGTTGATGCGCAGGCAGTCAGCCTCTTCGCTTTCGCCGGGGAAGTCTGCCAGCGGCGGGTGGATCACCAGACGATAGCCGCTGCCGTCCTCCAGGCGCCTTTGAGTGAACGGAATCACCTGCGCCTTGCCCAGCCGGGCGAACTTTGTGGTGGCGGTAACCGTTGCCGCAGGGATGCCGAACAACGGTACGAACAGGCTCTGCTTGGCGCCGTAGTCCTGGTCGGGTGCGTACCAGATGGCCCGGCCCGAACGCAGCAGCTTTAGCATGCCACGCACGTCCTCGCGTTCCACCGCCAGCGAGTCAAGGTTGTGTCGCTCGCGGCCGCTGCGCTGGATAAAGTCGAACAGCGCGTTACCGTGCTCGCGGTACATGCCGTCAATGGTGTGCCGCTGGCCCAGCAGCGCCGCGCCGATTTCCAGGGTAGTGAAGTGCACCGCCATCAGGATCGCGCCTTGCCCCGCCTGCTGGGCCGCCTGCAGATGCTCCAGCCCCTCGATATGGGCCAGGCGCGCCAGCCTGGCCTTGGGCCACCACCAACTCATGGCCATTTCGAAGAAGGCGATGCCGGTGGAGGCGAAATTGGCCTTGAGCAAACGCTGCCGTTCGTCGACCGACAGCTCCGGGAAGCACAGCTCCAGGTTGCGCGCGGCAATGTGCCGGCGCTCACCGGCAAAGCGGTACATGACCGCGCCCAGCGCGGCACCGATTTTCAACAGGGCCCGGTACGGCAGCTGGACCACCAGCCACAGCACGCCCAGGCCCAGCCACAGGCCCCAGAACTTGGGGTGAAGGAAATAGGGACGAAAACGCGGGCGTTCCATTGAAGCATCCGGAAAGACAAAGGCCGCGCATTCTACAACGGATCAGCGCATGTTGCGGGCAACCGGTGTTCTCGTTATAAGTCAGGGCACTTTTTTCGCAACAAGCCGTCTATGCAGACCATGAGCCCAAACCACACACCCGACACCGCCTCCGTGTTCCAGCTCAAGGGCAGCATGCTCGCCATTACTGTGCTGGAACTGGCGCGCAATGACCTTGAAGCCCTCGACCGCCAATTGGCGGCCAAGGTCGCCCAGGCACCGAACTTCTTCAGCAACACGCCGCTGGTATTGGCGCTGGACAAGCTGCCGGCAGGCGAAGGGGCAGTCGACCTGCCCGGCTTGATGCGGATCTGCCGCCACCATGGCCTGCGCACCCTGGCCATCCGCGCCAACCGCATCGAGGACATCGCCGCCGCCATCGCCATCGACCTGCCGGTGCTGCCACCGTCCGGTGCCCGCGAGCGGCCGCTGGACCCCGAGCCCGAGGTGGTGAAGCAGCCCGAGCCGGCCCCGGCACCACCACCACCACCACCCGTCGCCGAACCCGAAGTGCGCCCGACCCGGATCATCACCTCGCCGGTGCGCGGCGGCCAGCAGATCTACGCCCAAGGTGGCGATCTGATCGTGACCGCATCGGTCAGCCCGGGTGCGGAACTTCTGGCCGATGGCAACATCCATGTGTACGGCGCCATGCGCGGCCGGGCCCTGGCCGGCATCAAAGGCAATACCAAGGCACGGATCTTCTGCCAGCAGATGACCGCCGAAATGGTCTCCATCGCCGGCCAGTACAAGGTCTGCGAAGACTTGCGGCGCGACCCGCTGTGGGGAACTGGCGTGCAAGTCAGCCTGTCTGGCGACGTGTTGAACATCACCCGTCTTTAACGGATACTTGCCTGCATTTTTAGAGCAACTTTTTTACCGTTGCCGTTATTTCAAGCTATTCAAGATATTTCAGTTTTTTGCAGGGACGACTGTCCCGACTATTTTAGGGGTGAAACACCTTGGCCAAGATTCTCGTGGTTACTTCCGGCAAAGGGGGTGTGGGCAAGACCACCACCAGCGCCGCCATTGGTACCGGCCTCGCACTGCGCGGCCACAAGACCGTCATCGTCGACTTCGACGTGGGCCTGCGTAACCTCGACCTGATCATGGGCTGCGAACGCCGCGTTGTGTACGACTTCGTCAACGTGGTCAACGGCGAAGCCAACCTGCAGCAGGCCCTGATCAAGGACAAACGCCTGGAAAACCTGTTCGTGCTGGCCGCCAGCCAGACGCGTGACAAGGACGCACTCACCCAGGAAGGCGTCGAAAAAGTGCTGATGGAGCTGAAGGAAACCTTCGACTACGTCATCTGCGACTCGCCAGCCGGTATCGAGAAAGGCGCGCACCTGGCGATGTACTTCGCCGACGAAGCCATTGTCGTGACCAACCCCGAAGTGTCTTCGGTACGTGACTCCGATCGCATGCTGGGTATCCTGTCGAGCAAGTCGCGCCGCTCCGAAAAAGGCGAAGAGCCGATCAAGGAGCACCTGCTGATCACCCGCTACCACCCCGAGCGCGTGGAAAAGGGCGAAATGCTGAGCATCGCCGACGTCGAAGAGATCCTGGCGATCAAGCTCAAGGGTGTGATCCCTGAGTCCCAGGCTGTGCTCAAGGCTTCCAACCAGGGCATCCCGGTCATCCTCGACGACCAGAGCGATGCCGGCCAGGCCTATAGCGATACCGTCGACCGTCTGCTGGGCAAAGAAAAGCCCCTGCGGTTCATCGAAGTGCCGAAGCAAGGATTCTTCGCGCGCCTGTTTGGAGGCAAGTAAACCATGAACCTTTTTGACTTCTTTCGTGGCAGACAAAAACAGACCAGCGCGTCGGTGGCGAAAGAGCGTCTACAGATCATCGTGGCGCACGAGCGCGGCCAACGCAGCGAGCCGGACTACCTGCCTGCACTGCAGAAAGAACTGCTGGAAGTGATCCGCAAGTATGTGAACATCGGCAACGATGACGTGCATATCGAGCTGGAAAACCAGGGCAGCTGCTCGATCCTTGAGCTGAACATCACGCTGCCGGATCGCTGATTCAGCGACCTGCCTGGTTCATTGGGGCTGCGTTGCAGCCCATCGCCGGCAAGCCAGCTCCCACAGGGTCCGCACTGTACCTGTGGGAGCTGGCTTGCCGGCGATGGGCCGCAACGCGGCCCCAATGGTTTTCCCCGCTATCACAGAGATGCCGCAATGCCGCTGTCCAACATCCAGATCCTGCACGAAGACGCCGCCATCCTGGTGATCAACAAACCGACCCTGCTGCTGTCGGTGCCCGGCCGTGCCGACGACAACAAGGACTGCCTGATCACCCGCCTACAGGAAAACGGCTACCCCGACGCGCTGATCGTGCACCGCCTGGACTGGGAGACTTCCGGCATCATCCTGCTGGCCCGCGATGCCGACAGCCACCGCGAGCTGTCGCGCCAGTTCCATGACCGAGAAACCGAAAAGGCCTACACCGCGCTGTGCTGGGGCCAGCCGGCGCTGGAGAGCGGCAGCATCGACCTGCCGCTGCGTTACGACCCGCCCACCAAGCCACGGCATGTGGTGGACCACGAGCAGGGCAAGCATGCGCTGACCTTCTGGCGCATCGTCGAGCGTTGCGCTGACCACTGCCGGGTCGAGCTGACGCCAATCACCGGGCGTTCGCACCAGTTGCGCGTGCACATGCTGTCGATCGGGCACCCGCTGCTCGGCGATCGCTTGTACGCCAACCCCGAGGCACTGGCAGCGCATGAGCGGCTGTGTCTGCATGCGTCGATGCTCAGCTTCACCCATCCGGTTTCCGGGCAGCGGTTGAAGTTCGAGTGCCCGGCGCCGTTCTAACCACAAACCCTACTCGGTAGGAGCAGCCTCTTCGCAGGGCAAGGCTGCTCCTGCAGGGTGCAATGCAGACACAAATTGTCGACATTCTGCGTTAAACTCGCGCCACTGCTGTCTGGAGTGAGCTATGCGCGAAGTACTGAATTCTGGCCTTATCGATTTCCTCAAGGCCTCCCCTACGCCCTTCCACGCCACCGCCAGCCTGGCCCAGCGCCTGGAAGCTGCCGGCTACCAGCGCCTGGACGAGCGCGACAGTTGGGCCACGGTGCCTGGCGGTCGCTATTACGTCACCCGCAACGACTCTTCGATCATCGCCATCAAGCTGGGCAGACAGGCCCCGCTGCTGAACGGCATCCGCATGGTCGGCGCCCACACCGACAGCCCGTGCCTGCGGGTCAAGCCACAGCCTGAACTGCAGCGCCAGGGCTTCCTGCAACTGGGCGTGGAAGTGTATGGCGGCGCGCTGCTGGCCCCCTGGTTCGACCGCGACCTGTCGCTGGCGGGCCGCGTCACCTACCGCCGTGACGGCAAGGTCGAAAGCCAGCTGATCGACTTCAAGCTGCCGATTGCAACCATCCCCAACCTGGCCATCCACCTGAACCGCACCGCCAACGAAGGCTGGATGATCAACCCGCAGAACGAGTTGCCGCCGATCCTGGCCCAAGTGGCAGGTGACGAGCGTATCGACTTCCGCGCCCTGCTCACCGAACAACTGGCCCGCGAGCACGAACTGATCGCCGACGTGGTGCTGGACTACGAACTGAGCTTCTACGATACCCAGGACGCTGCACTGATCGGCCTGAACGGCGACTTCATCGCCGGCGCGCGGCTGGACAACCTGCTGTCGTGCTACGCCGGCCTGCAGGCCCTGCTCGCCGCCGACAGTGACGAGACCTGCGTGCTGGTGTGCAACGACCACGAAGAAGTCGGCAGCTGCTCGGCCTGCGGCGCCGACGGGCCGATGCTGGAGCAGACCCTGCAGCGCCTTTTGCCCGAGGGCGATACTTACGTGCGCACCATCCAGCGCTCGCTGATGGTGTCGGCCGACAACGCCCATGGCGTACACCCCAACTACGCCGACAAGCACGACAGCAACCACGGGCCCAAGCTCAACGCCGGGCCGGTGATCAAGGTCAACAACAACCAGCGCTACGCCACCAACAGCGAAACGGCCGGGTTCTTCCGCCACCTGTGCATGGCCGAGGAAGTACCGGTGCAGAGCTTTGTAGTGCGCAGCGACATGGGTTGTGGCTCTACCATCGGGCCGATCACTGCCAGCCACCTGGGTGTGCGCACGGTGGATATCGGTTTGCCGACCTTTGCCATGCATTCGATTCGTGAATTGTGCGGCAGCCATGACCTGGCGCACCTGGTGAAAGTACTTACAGCCTTCTACCGTAGCCGCGAACTGCCCTGAGATTTATTTGGGCAGGCCCGGCCCTATCGCCGGCAAGCCAGCTCCCACAGGATAACCCCAGGCCCAGGCATCATGGGGAACCTGTGGGAGCTGGCTTGCCGGCGATAGGGCCGGGCCTGTTCAAGGTCAATGCCGCTTCGCTTGCCAGCCGCTATGCTTGTTACATGGCCCCACTGCAAAAGGATTGCTTTCCATGTCCCCGTTTCTGTCGCTGTTCGTGCCGGTGTTCCTGTTCCTGATGCTGCTCACCATCGGCTTCAGCCTGCGCGAACGCAACATCGGCGTGCTGATGATGTGGATCGGCACCTTGGGCATCTTCGGCCTTACTTGCTGGAAGATCCTCGAGAAACTACCGACATAAACCTCTACACTCGGTCAATCGTTTGACCTGAGGTAGTTTTGCCCGTGCCTGCCCTCCTGCGTTACCTGTTCCTGCTGCTGTTTCTATTCATCACTCCGGTACAGGCAGCGGGCCTGCCCGGCCTGCTGGGCGGCAGCGCGCCCGCCCAGCCCGAAGCCAGCGAGCCACTGGGCAAGTCGCTGGACGAGGTGATCAAGAACCTGGAAAACGACCAGCAACGGGCCAAGCTGCTAGCCGACCTGAAAAAGCTGCGCGACGCCACCAAGCAATCGCAACCGAATGTCGAACAGGGCGTGCTCGGCCTGATCGGTGGCGCCCTGCATGATTTCGAAAAGCAGTTCAGCGGTGATGCCAGCCCGTTCCACCGCTGGTCGGCAGAAATAGAACAGGCCCAGGCCGAATTGACCGAACTGATAGTACCGGTGCACCAGTGGCCGGCCATCCTGTTCGGTTTTGCCGCGGTCATTGCCGTGTGGAGCGTGCTGGCCTATGCCTTCAACTGGGTTGGCCACCGGGTGCGCCTGCGCTTCGGCCTGAGTGAAGAACTGCCGCAGCACCCGCGCACCTGGGACCTGGTGCGCTTTGCCCTGCGCAAGCTCGGGCCGTGGCTGGTGGCGCTGGTGTTCACCGTGTACCTGAGCTTCGTGCTGCCGCCGTCGCTGGGCAAATCGCTGGCCATGGTGCTGGCCTACGCGCTGGTGGTGGGTACGTGCTTCTCGGCCATCTGCGTGATCGCCTTCTCGCTGCTCGACGGCCCGCACCGCCATCGCGCCCTGCACATCCTGCGCCACCAGGCGTTCCGCCCGCTGTGGCTGATCGGCAGCTTTGCCGCCTTTGGCGAGGCGATGAGCGACCCCCGCATGCTGGTCGCGTTGGGCACGCACCTGGCGCACGCCCTGGCGACCCTGGCCAACGTGATCGCGGCGCTGTGCACCGGGCTGTTCATCCTGCGTTTCCGTCGCCCGATCGCCCACCTGATCCGCAACCAGCCGCTGTCGCGACGCCTGACCCGGCGTACCCTCAGCGATACCATCGAGATCCTCGGCAGCTTCTGGTTCATCCCGGCGCTGATCCTGGTGGCCATCTCGCTGTTCGCCACCTTCGTATCCGCCGGCGATACCAGCACCGCCCTGCGCCAATCGCTGATGTGCACGGTGCTGGTAGTGGTGTGCATGGTGCTCAACGGCCTGGTGCGCCGTCATGCGGCCAACCCCAAGCGGGCCAGCAAGCGCCAGGCGGTGTACGCCGAGCGCCTGCGCAACTTCGGCTACCTGCTGGTGCACCTGTTCATCTGGCTGGTGTTCATCGAGCTTGGCCTGCGTGTATGGGGCCTGTCGATGATCAGCTTTGCCGAGGGCGATGGCCATGACATCAGCCTGCGCCTGCTGGGTCTGGCCGGCACGTTGATCGTCGCCTGGCTGGTGTGGATCCTCGCCGATACCGCCGTGCACCATGCCCTGGTGCGCTCGCGCCGGGGCCTGGCCAACGCCCGTGCGCAAACCATGATGCCGTTGATCCGCAACGTGATGTTCGTGGTCATTTTCATCATCGCGGTGATCGTGGCCCTGGCCAACATGGGCATGAACGTCACCCCGCTGCTGGCTGGTGCCGGTGTGATCGGCCTGGCCATCGGCTTTGGCGCGCAGTCGCTGGTGGCCGACCTGATCACCGGGCTGTTCATCATCATCGAAGACTCGCTGGCCATCGACGACTACGTGGACGTTGGCGGGCACCTGGGCACGGTGGAGGGGCTGACCATTCGTACCGTGCGCCTGCGTGACATCGATGGCATCGTGCACACCATCCCGTTCAGCGAGATCAAGAGCATCAAGAACTACTCGCGGGAGTTCGGCTACGCGATCTTCCGGGTCGCGATCCCGCACAACATGAACATCGACCAGGCGATCACGCTGGTGCGCGAGGTCGGCCAGAAGCTGCGCAATGACCCGCTGATGCGCCGCAATATCTGGTCGCCGCTGGAGCTGCAGGGGGTCGAAAGCTTCGAGTCGGGGTCGGCGATCTTGCGGGCGCGGTTCAAGACGGCACCAATCAAGCAGTGGGAGGTGTCACGGGCGTTCAACCTGGCGCTGAAGCGGCAGCTCGATGAGGCCGGGCTGGATCTGGCGACGCCGCGGTTGTCGGTGCAGGTGGTGACAGCGGGTGGTGGGGGGATGGCGGAAACCGGTTCTTCCAGCTAGGCCCTATCGCCGGCAAGCCAGCTCCCACAGGTACTGCGCAAGGCTGGAAGCCAATGCGGTCGAGGTGGGAGCTGGCTTGCCGGCGATGGGCTGCAAAGCAGCCCCGGAATCTACTATCAACCCGCCTGGGCGCGGATGCGGATGGCATCATGCCGCCAATACTCCAGGTCGCAGTCGATCAGGTGCCCATGCTGGTCACTGTTGACCCGGGTAATGTGCAGCCCGGGGCTGCCCACCGACACCTTCAATGCGGCCGCTGCCTCCACCGGCAGCGCCGTCGGCAGGATTTCGAAGCACACCTGCCCATAGCGGATGCCATACACCCGCCCATAAATCTCGGTCAGCGACTGCGCCAGGTCGTACTGCAGAATCTCGGGAAAATACCGCGGGTTGAGGTAATGCTCGGCGTACAGCACCGCGCGGCCGTCAATCCGCCGTAGCCGGCAAATCCGCACCACGCTGGACAACGCGGGCAGCTGCAAGCGCGCACAGATGGCCGCCGATGCCGGCTGCAGCCGCGCCGACAGCAGCTCGGTACTGGCCAGCCGGCCCTGGTCGCGCACCATGGCATGGAAATGGCTACGCTCGATCAGGTCGTAGGTCAGCCGCTCCGGCGCAACGAACCAGCCACGGCGTTCTTCACGGTAGATCAACCCCTGGGCTTCCAGCTGCGCCAACGCCTCGCGCAGGGTAATGCGCGTGGTATCGAACACCTCGCTCAGCCGGCGCTCGGCCGGAAGCTTGCCGCCCGGCGCCAGCAAGCCGTGCTCGATCTGCTCCTGTAGGGCATGGCAGATAGCTGTTACCGCACGCGGGGGCGTCGACTGCATCGAAAGGTTACCTATCTGGACTAGTCCAGCCCCAGCACAGGGCATGTGGAGAATAGTGCAGCCTAGGCAGGGCTGATGAACATCCTGTGACAAAGGCTTTGGCCAGTCACTGCCAGAAACGCGCCAAGCCAGCAGGGCCGGGGTGATTAGGTGGTCTACGCTGTAGCTGCAGGGCGCTTGCCGGCCCTTCCCTACATCAAATTGTCACGCAAGCGGCCTACCTTGGCTCAAGGTTTGCTGACCTAGACCAATGGTCGCGGGCAACGGCTTTACCCATAACAACGATCGCAAAAGGCACCCACCCAAGGAGCTACGGATGAAAAAGTTCTTCATGGCGTCACTGCTCGGTTCGGCCATCGCCCTGTGTACCACGGCCATGGCCGCCGGCACCGACCTCAAGGCACTGGAAGACGCCGCCCGCAAGGAAGGCAACATCAACAGCGTGGGCATGCCCGATGCCTGGGCCAACTGGAAAGGCACCTGGGAAGACCTGGCCAGCAAGTACGGCCTCAAGCACAGCGACACCGACATGAGCTCGGCCCAGGAAATCGCCAAGTTCGATGCCGAGAAGGACAACGCCAGCGCCGACATCGGCGACGTGGGTGCCGCCTTCGGCCCCATCGCCGTGACCAAGGGCGTCAGCCAGCCGTACAAGCCAAGCACCTGGGACCAGGTGCCTGAATGGGCCAAGGACAAGGATGGCCACTGGGCACTGGCCTATACCGGCACCATCGCGTTCATCATCAACAAAGACCTGGTCAAGGAAGACGAACGCCCGAAAACCTGGCATGACCTTGAAAAAGGCAAGTACAAGGTCGCCATCGGTGACGTCGGCACCGCCGCCCAGGCCGCCAACGGTGTGCTGGCTGCGGCCATCGCCTACAAGGGTGACGAGAACACCATAGAACCGGGCCTGCAGCTGTTCACCAAGCTGGCGCAGCAGAAACGCCTGTCGCTGGCCAACCCGACCATCCAGACCCTGGAAAAGGGCGAGGTGGAAGTTGGCGTGGTGTGGGACTTCAACGGCCTGAGCTACCGTGACCAGATCGATCCCAACCGCTTTGAGGTGTTGATCCCCTCGGATGGCTCGGTCACTTCGGGTTACACCACCATCATCAACAAGTACGCCAAGCACCCGAATGCGGCCAAGCTGACCCGCGAATACATCTTCAGTGATGCAGGGCAGATCAACCTGGCCAAGGGTCACGCGCGGCCGATCCGGGCGGAGCACCTGAAGCTGCCCGCAGACGTGCAGGCCAAGTTGCTGCCCAACGAGCAGTACGGTGCGGCGCAGCCGATCAAGAACGCCGACGCTTGGGAAAAGACCTCCAAGGCGCTGCCGCAGAAGTGGCAGGAGCAGGTGATCATCGAAATGGAGTAAGGCGCCAGCATCCCTGGCACCTGTACGGGCCTCATCGCCGGCAAGCCAGCTCCCACAAGATCGCCACAACACTCGCCATGTGGGATCCCTGGGAGAGCTGGCTTGCCGGCGATGAATCCAACGCGGTTCATGACTGGAGCAAACATGCAACACAACGTCATTCTGGTCCTGCTAGACGGCCTCAACTACCAGGTCGCCCACCACGCCATGGGCCACCTGCACGCCTATGTCGAGGCCGACCGCGCCGCGCTGTACCGTGTGGAATGCGAGCTGCCGTCGCTGTCGCGACCGCTGTACGAATGCATCCTCACCGGCGTGCCGCCCATCGACAGCGGCATCGTGCACAACAACGTCAACCGCCTGTCCAACCAGCGCAGCGTGTTTCACTACGCCCGCGAGGCCAACCTGGGCACCGCTGCAGCGGCCTATCACTGGATGAGCGAGCTGTACAACCGCTCGCCCTTCGACCCGCAGCGCGACCGCCATACCCACGCTCCGAAGCTGCCGATCCAGCACGGGTTGTTCTACTGGGACGACCGCTACCCCGACTCGCACCTGCTGGCCGACGGCGAATACCTGCGTCGCCGCCACGCACCCAACTTCCTGCTGGTACACCCGATGAGCGTCGACGACATCGGCCACCGCCACGGGCTGGACAGCAGCCAGTACCGCAACGCCGCGCGCAGCGTCGACATCCTGCTGGCCGACTACCTGCCGCGCTGGCTTGAAGAGGGTTACCAGGTCCTGGTCACCGCCGACCACGGCATGAACAACGACCGCTCGCACAACGGCCTGCTGGCCGAGGAGCGCGAAGTGCCGCTGTTCGTGTTCGGCGATGCCTTCAGCCTCGACCCTGCGGCAAAACCGCTGCAGACCGAGCTGTGCGGGACCATCTGCGAAGTGCTGGGTGCGGCACACGACAAAACGGTCTGCCGGGAGTTGCTCAAGTGAATACCCCCAACCGCAGCAGCCGTGGCCGTTACCTGGCCCTGCTGTGCCTGCTGCCGTTCGCCGTGTTCTTCGTCATTTTCCAGATCGCCCCGCTGGCCTGGGTGGCGATCAACAGCGTGCAGTCCGAGGCGGGCTGGGGCGTGGAAAACTTCAGCAAGGTGTTTGCCTCGAAGTTCTACCTGCAGGCCTTGCAACGCAGCCTGGAGATCAGCTTCTGGTCGAGCCTGTTCGGCATCATCATCGCCACCCTTGGCGCCTACTCGCTGCGCCAGGTCGATTCGAAGCTGCGCGACTTCGTCAGCGCCTTCGCCAACATGACCAGCAACTTCGCCGGGGTGCCGCTGGCGTTCGCCTTCATCATCCTGCTCGGGTTCAATGGCGCGCTGACGCTGCTGCTGAAGCAGGTCGGCCTGCTGGAAGACTTCAGCATTTATTCCAAGAGCGGGCTGATTCTGGTGTACACCTACTTCCAGATCCCTCTTGGCGTGTTGCTGCTGTACCCCGCATTCGACGCCTTGCGCGAGGACTGGCGCGAGTCGGCCGCATTGCTGGGCGCCAACCACTGGCAGTACTGGCGGCACATCGGCCTGCCGGTGCTGACCCCGGCACTGCTAGGCACCTTCGTCATCCTGCTGGCCAATGCCCTCGGTGCCTACGCCACCGTGTACGCACTCACCACCGGCAACTTCAACGTGCTGCCAATTCGCATCGCTGGCCTTGTGGCCGGTGACATCAGCCTCGACCCCAACCTGGCCAGCGCACTGGCGATGGTGCTGGTGGGGCTGATGACGCTGGTCACGGTGGTGCATCAATGGCTGCTGAAAAGGAGCTATCATGCGCGCTGACGCCCGCTCCGGCGGCTGGTACCACCGCGTCGTGGTCTACCTGCTGTTCCTGATCCTGTTGTTGCCCCTGGCTGGCACCCTGCTCTACTCGCTGGCCACCAGCTGGTCGGCCAGCCTGCTGCCCAGCGGCCTGACCCTTAAATGGTATGCGGCGCTGTGGAGCGAACCGCGCTTCCTGGCGGCCTTCGGCCAGTCGCTGCTGGTGTGCGTCGGCGCACTGGTGCTGTCGGTGGTGCTGATCCTGCCGCTGCTGTTCGTGGTGCATTACCACTTCCCCAGGCTCGATGCGCTGATGAACATCCTTATCCTGCTGCCCTTCGCGGTGCCACCCGTGGTGTCGTCGGTGGGGCTGCTGCAGCTGTACGGCAGCGGGCCGATGGCGATGGTCGGCACGCCGTGGATCCTGATCGGCTGCTACTTCACCATCGCCCTGCCGTTCATGTACCGGGCCATCACCAACAACCTGCAGGCGATCAACCTGCGCGACCTGATGGACGCCGCCCAGCTGCTCGGCGCCAGCACCTGGCAGGCGGCACTGCTGGTGGTGCTGCCGAACCTGCGCAAGGGCCTGATGGTAGCGCTGCTGCTGTCGTTCTCGTTTTTGTTCGGCGAGTTCGTGTTCGCCAACCTGCTGGTCGGCACGCGCTACGAAACCCTGCAGGTGTACCTGAACAACATGCGCAACAGCAGCGGCCACTTCAACAGCGCGCTGGTGATCTCTTACTTCGCTTTCGTGCTGGTACTGACCTGGGTCGCCAACCGCCTGAACAAGGACAAGACCTGACATGAGCTTCGTCAGCGTGCAAAAAATGCAGAAAAGCTACGGCGGCAGCCCGGTGTTCGAAAACATCGACTGCCATATAGAGCGTGGCGAGTTCGTCACCCTGCTGGGCCCTTCCGGTTGCGGCAAGTCCACCCTGCTGCGCTGCATCGCCGGGCTGACCCCGGTGGACAGCGGGCAGATCCTGCTCGACGGCCACGACATCGTGCCCGTCAGCCCGCAAAAACGTGGCATCGGCATGGTGTTCCAGAGTTACGCACTGTTCCCCAACATGACCGTGGAGCAGAACGTCGCCTTTGGCCTGCGCATGCAGAAGGTCAAGGCCGATGAAAGCCTGGCCCGGGTACGCGAGGTACTGGCGCTGGTGGAGCTGGGCAGCTTTGCCGGGCGCTACCCGCACCAGCTGTCTGGCGGCCAATGCCAGCGTGTGGCCTTGGCGCGTTCGCTGGTCACCCGCCCGCGCCTGCTGCTGCTGGACGAGCCGCTGTCGGCGCTGGATGCGCGCATTCGCAAGCACCTGCGCGAGCAGATTCGCGCGATCCAGCGCGAACTGGGGCTGACCACCATCTTCGTTACCCACGATCAGGAAGAAGCGCTGACGATGTCCGACCGCATCTTCCTGATGAACCAGGGGCGCATCGTCCAGAGCGGCGATGCCGAAACCCTCTACACCGCGCCGGTGGACCTGTTTGCCGCCGGCTTTATCGGCAACTACAACCTGCTCGACGCCGAAAGCGCCAGCCGCCTGCTGCAGCGCCCGGTCACCAGCCGCCTGGCCATCCGCCCAGAGTCGATCACCTTGGGCGTGAATGGTGAGCTGGACGCAGAAGTACGTAGCCACAGCCTGTTGGGCAATGTGATTCGCTACCGGGTAAACGTGCGCGAGGTGGAGTTGGTGGTCGACGTACTCAACCGTTCGCCGGCCGACCTGCACGCGGACGGGAAGCGGGTAAGCTTGTCGATCGACCCCACGGCGCTGCGGGAAGTGGCTTAAGGAGATTCAACACAATGGCACTGGCAATATTCGATCTGGACGAAACCCTGATCCATGGCGACTGCGCGTCGTTGTGGAGCGAGCAGATGGCCCGGTTGGGCTGGGTCGACGGCAAGGAGTTTGTGCGTCGCGACCATGAACTGATGGAGGCCTACGGCAAAGGCCACCTGCAGATGGAAGACTACATGGCGTTCAGCCTGGAGCCGATTGCCGGGCGTACCCTGGAAGAGGTCGAGCATCTGGTAGAGCCGTGGGTCGAGGACGTGATCGAGCCGATCATCTACGGCGACGCCTGCCGCTGCATTGCCGAGCACCGCAAGCGTGGGGATCGGATTCTGATCATTTCCGCTTCGGGGACGCACCTGGTGGGGCCGATTGCGGCGCGGCTGGGGGTGGATGAATACCTGGCGATCGAGCTGGAGGCTGTGAACGGGGTGTATACCGGCAAGACCCATGGGGTGCTGACCTACCGCGAAGGCAAGATCACCCGGTTGCTGGAGTGGCTGGATCAGGAGCAGGAGAACCTGGAGGGGGCGAGTTTCTATTCCGATTCGAGGAATGACCTGCCGTTGCTGCTGAAGGTGGATCACCCGTATGCGGTGAACCCGGATGGGGTGTTGCGTGAGCATGCCGAGACCAACAAATGGCCGATCCTGAGTTGGTCCTGAGCTTCTTGCGTTGCCTGTACCGGCCCTTTCGCGGGTGAACCCGCTCCCACAGGGGATACCACAACCCTGGAACCTGTGGTGATCCCTGTGGGAGCGGGTTTACCCGCGAAGAGGCCTGGCCTGCTTACACCAGGCTCGGGTCGATGACCATCACCAGCTTGCCCGACACCTGGTTGGTCTCAAGCTCGGCATACGCCGCCTGGGCAAACTCGACCGGGTAGGTATCGACCAGCTGCGGCGACAAGCGCTTTTCGGCAAACAGCGGCCACACCTGCTGCTGCAGCTCGCGCAGCAATTCGGCCTTGAAGCTGTCATCGCGGTTGCGCAGGGTGGAACCGGTAATCTCCAGGCGCTTGCCCAGCACCTGAGCAAGGTCCAGCTCGAACTTGCGCCCGCCCATCAGGCCAATGATCACCCAACGGCCGTCACGGGCCAGAACCTTCAGGTTGAGTTCACCGTAGCTGGCGCCGACCGGGTCGAGAATCACGTCGAACGGGCCAAAGCCTTCCAGCGCATCCAGGTTTTCGTTACGCACCACGCCACCTGCGGCGCCCAGCGCCTCGCAGTAGGCCAGCCGGTCCGGCGAACCGACGCTGACCCACACCGGGCTGCCGAACGCCTTGCACAGCTGGATGGCAGCCGAACCAACGCCACTGGCACCGGCATGCACCAGCACCTTCTCACCGGCTTTCAGCGCAGCCAGCTGGAAGATGTTCAGCCAGGCAGTGGCATAGACCTCCGGCAACGCCGCGGCCTCATTCAGGCTCAGGCCCTCGGGCACCGGCAGCACGTGGCGGGCATCCACCACCACTTGCTCGGCCATGGCGCCGCTGGCCAGCAGCGCACACACCCGGTCGCCGACCCGCCAGTCGGCACCGGCGCCCACTTCCTCGACCACCCCGGCGCACTCCAGCCCCATGTAAGGGCTGGCCCCCGGCGGTGGCGGGTACAAACCTTTCATCTGCAGCAGATCGGCGCGGTTCAGCCCCGCGGCGGCCACGCGAATGCGCACTTGGCCGGCGTCACAGGCCGGGCGTTCGGCCTCGACCCACTCCACATGTCCGTCAACGCCTTGCAATGCCTTCACAGTGCCTCCATAGTTGAATCATATGACCGAGCCTGGGACCGCTATGTCCCAGGCTTTTTGCAGTATGCGCCCGGCTCTGATGGAGCCGGCGAACGGAATAGACGGCCTACTATGCGTGATCAAATGCCCCCACGTCGAATCAGCATGAAGCATTTCCTTCCAAGCACCGCCCTGGCCCTGATGATCGGCCTGGGTAGCCTCACGCTCGGCGGCAATGCGGCGGCCGCCAACAAGTGGGACACCCTGCAGCCGGACCGCGACGAGATCGTCGCCAGCCTCAACGTGGTGGAATTGCTCAAGCGCCATCACTACAGCAAGCCGCCGCTGGATGACGCCCGTTCGGTCATCATCTATGACAGCTACATCAAGCTGCTGGACCCGGCGCGCAGTTACTTCACCGCGGCCGATATTGCCGAATTCGACAAATGGAAAACGCAGTTCGACGATTTCCTCAAAAGCGGCAACCTCGACCCGGGCTTCACCATCTACAAGCGCTACCTGGATCGCGTCAAGCAACGCCTGGACTTTGCCCTGGCCGAGCTGAACAAAGGTGCGGACAAGATGGACTTCTCTACCAAGGAGACCTTGCTGATCGACCGCAAGGATGCGCCGTGGCTGAAGAACCAGGCTGAACTCGACGACCTGTGGCGCAAGCGCGTCAAGGACGAGGTGCTGCGCCAGAAAATCGCCGGCAAGGAACCCAAGCAGATCCAGGAAACCCTGACCAAGCGCTACAAGAACCAGCTGGCGCGCCTGGACCAGACCCGTGCCGAGGATATCTTCCAGGCCTACATCAACACCTTCGCCCAGTCCTACGACCCGCACACCAACTACCTGTCGCCGGACAACGCGGAAAACTTCGATATCAACATGAGCCTGTCGCTCGAAGGTATCGGCGCTGTGCTGCAGAGCGACAACGACCAGGTCAAGATCGTGCGCCTGGTACCGGCAGGCCCGGCCGCCAAGACCAAACAGGTAGCGCCGGCCGACAAGATCATCGGCGTGGCCCAGGGCAACAAGGAAATGGTCGACGTGGTCGGCTGGCGCCTGGACGAAGTGGTCAAGCTGATCCGTGGCCCGAAAGGCTCGGTGGTGCGCCTGGAGGTGATCCCGGCCAGCAATGCGCCAAGCGACCAGACCAGCAAGATCGTGGCCATCACCCGCGAAGCGGTGAAGCTTGAAGAGCAGGCGGCGAAGAAGTCGGTGCTCAAGCTCAAGCAGGACGGGCGTGACTACAAGCTGGGCATCATCGAGATCCCGGCCTTCTACCTGGACTTCAAGGCTTACCGCGCCGGCGACCCGGAGTACAAGAGCACCACCCGTGACGTGAAGAAGCTGCTCACCGAACTGCAGAAAGAGAAAGTCGA